>SLJY01000001.1 GCA_007134875.1 Desulfobacterales bacterium | reverse complement strand
GACGACTGCGTGGCGTATGTCGAATCCGTCGGTCTTGAGCCCGGCGAGCCCGCCCCGGTGGGCAGCTATGATCCGAATCCCTGGGGCCTTTACGACATGCACGGCAACGTGTGGGAATGGACGCAGGACTGCTTCCGGCCTTATGACGAGCCCCCGGTGAATGTCTATGAATGCACCCGCCGCGTGCGCCGGGGGGGCAGCTGGTTCGGGTACGGCTATCAGGTACGCTCCGCCAACCGGGCCTGGGCGCATCCGGCGGCCAAGTTCCGGACAACGGGCTTTCGCGTCGTGAAAGAGGCGCCGTAATGGAGAAGAAAAGCTGATGCGGGAGTCCGTGCTCAACTGGCTGAAGCTTCACGAGGACGAGATCGCCGTGTTTCTCTGGGCCATGGTGCTGTTGTTCATCGTTCGCGCCTCCGGGATGATCCTCAATAACTACGCGGAAACGGCTTTCCTGAAGCGCTATGGCATCGAGTACCTGCCGCTGGTCAACATGATCAATACCGTGGCGACGTTTTTCGTCACCGGCGTCATGGCGACGTTCATGTCCCGGGTGGCCGGGGCCCGCATTCTGCTGTATCTCTTTGTTCTCTGCGCCATGTCCGTTGCGGCCATCCGCGCGGTCATCCCCATGGGGCTGGAGCTGGTCTACCCGCTATTGTTCATGCTCAAAAGCCAGTTCGAGCTTCTCCAGGCGCTTTTATTCTGGAATCTTGCAAACGACCTCTTCAATACCCGGCAGTCGAAGCGGATTTTCCCGCTGCTTACCGCCGGCGGCGTGGTGGGTCTGATCCTGGGGTCGTTTGGAACTCCGTACCTGGCTGCCGCTTTGCAGATGGACAACCTGCTGTTTGTCTATATGGTAACGGCCCTTGCCGGCGCGGCCGTCGTACAGGCAATGGGACGCAAGTTCCCGGCGATTTTCCGCATGGAGCGAAAAAAGCGCAGCAAGGACGGTGAGAAGCGTCCATCCATGGCCGATGAGATCCGGCGGGTCTGGCCGCTGCTGCGGCGGTCCACCCTGTTCAAGATCGTTTTGGTGCTGACGTTCATGCCCAACGTGGTCATCCCGATCATGAACTACCAGTTCAACTTTACCGTGGACGAATTTTTTCCCACGGAATCGGGCATGATCACCTTTTTCAGCTATTTCCGAGGCGTTCTGAATATTATCAGCCTCTTTATCCTCCTTTTTGTGGGCCGGATTTACGGCTACTTCGGGTTGCCCGTCGCCCTGATGCTGCACCCGGTAAACTACGCCGCGGCATTTTTGGCGCTTTTTTTCCGGTTTGACGTTTTGGCGGCGGTGTACGCCCGGATGTCGACCAATATCATCCGCACCACCATTAATCTGCCGGCCAACGCCATTCTCATCGGCTTGTTTCCGGCGTCTTACCGGAACATGGTCCGTCCGTTTCTCCGGGGAACGGTGGTCCGGGCCGGTCTTCTGCTGGGCTCCGGGATTATCCTGGTTTTCGTGAATTATTTCCATCCCCGTTACCTGTCCCTGGCCGCGCTTCCCTTCGTGCTGGCGTGGATAGCCGCACCGGTGATCCTGAAGTCCCGTTATCCTGCGATTCTGAAGAACCTCATATCGACGAACATGCTCGACATCCGGAGCCTGGAGGCGGAAAACCCGGGTGCGCTGTTCCAAAAGGATGGAGCGGACAGGGAACTGGTCGATGCATTTTTGTCCGCCAGGGGAGAGGATGCGATCTGGTACGCTCGCCTCATGAGGACCTTGGGCGTGGAGAACCTCGACGATTTGATTCTGGAAACCCTGGCGCACCAGGACGAAAAAACCGGGATCCGGCTGATCGACATGCTGTCGGACCGGCCCGGGCCAGAAACGGCCGAAAGGCTGGAGGGCCTTCTGGACCCGGATCGCCCCGGGCTGAACGTGGCCGTGCTGCGGACCCTTGGCCGCGCAGTGGGCGGTGCGCCGGATCCGGTAAAGATCCGGCCCTTCCTGGCTGATCCGGATCCGGAGGTAAGAGGGTATGCGGCGGCCTGCCTGTATCCCGTGGACCCCGGTGTTGTGGGCGGAAAAATCAGCGCATGGCTGGCATCCGCCGATCCGGAAGAACGTAGGAGCGGCGTCATTGCCGCCGGCGGCACGATGGATTCGGAAAGATATGGGGCGCACCTGGAAAGTATGCTCCGGCGGCCGGAAAACGAGCCCCTGTTCGACCGGATTATCCATGCGCTCAGCATGCTGGGAAGTCCGGGTCTGGATGAACTGGCGGCGCCGTTTCTGAATCACCCGGCCGCAGCCGTCCGGCACGCCGCGCTCAGGGTATTTTCCGTTTCCGGGGACGAATCGTTAAAAAAGGTCATACCCCTTTTGGGGGATGCCGACGAGGCGGTGCGGGCACTGGCAAAGGAAAAAATCCGCGATGCCCCATACACCAGCGGCTATGCGCTCATCGAAGCGCTTGGACGGCCAGGCCGGCATCTGCGGGAAAGCGTCTTTGAACTGCTGGAAGCCCTTGACATCAAGAGGGTCGATCTGTACCGGTTTACCGATGATTCACTCCGGGCCTGCTACGGGTGCATGGCCAGGGCGGAGGCCCTGGAAGGGCTTCCTGACATGCGGATCCGCGGGATTCTCTACGATCATTTGATGGAAAAAAAGGACAGGATCCTGGAGGATGTCATCCGGGTCATGGCCATTCACTCCGACGACAGCCGGATGCACACCGCCAGGCGGGGTCTTTTCTCAAAAGACAGGCGCGTGCGGGGAAACAGCATCGAACTGCTGGGCGATATCCAGGACCGGTCGCTGTTTGCGCGGATGCAGCCCCTGCTGGAAGGGTTTTCCCTTTATCGGCGGGTGCAGGCCGGTAGAAAGTACTACCGTCTGCCCCGCTATAACCCGGCCGACGTCCACCTGCTGCCGGCTTTGATGGAAAGCCCGGACTGGATTGAGGCGGTTTTGGGAATTTCGATACTGCGGGCCATGGCGGACGCCGGAAAGCGGGAAGTCTTGTTTCGCCATGCCAATATCATCGAAAAGCTTTGTACATGCGCGGAAAAACATATCCGGGAGCCGGCCCTGGCGCTTCGTGCCCGGATCGACAAGGTTGACGCGAGGAATCAAACCATGGATAATGAACTGGCGGTTTCGGATAAAATCCTTCTGCTGCGGAACATCGGAATTTTTTCAGGCCTGGCCGTCAGCGAACTGGGGGCCATCGCCGCCGTAACGGAAGAGTGCGTGTTCGAGGCCGAAGAAACGGTAATCCGGGAAGGTGATCCGGGAGAGAGGGTTTTTTTGATCGTGGACGGTGAAGTGGCCGTTTTTAAAACAGGCGACGGCAAATCGGAAATTCGGCTCGACACCATGGGCCGGGGGGATTATTTTGGAGAAATGGCGCTTTTTGAAAAAGCAACCCGCTCGGCAACCATTCGGACGACGCGCAGGTCGCGTTTTCTTGTGCTGCACAAGCAGGAATTTAACGAATTGGTCCGGGAATACCCCGGGATTGCGCTTCAGATTTGCACCGCGCTCAGCCATCGTCTGCGGCATCTCCAGGATCATGTGGCCCGGGTGGGGCAGCAAAACCGTTAACAATAATTTTCAGCGCAGGGGCCATGCCGATGCACGTAGCCTTTCTCATGGACAGGCCGGAAACCATCGAGCCGGAGTACGAAACCACGTCGGCCCTGATGTATGAATGCAACCGGCGGGGTCATACGGTGCTGTTTCTGGAGCCGCATGATATCTACGTCCGAAGCCAGGCCATCGTCGCCAGGATGAAGGATGTCACCATTGATCCCGGTCGGTTTTCGGGCATGTCCGTTTCGAACTACTGGCAGGCGGTTATCGGACAGCTCCGGAAAGAGGGGCTGGTCTTCGAGACCCTTACGGATCTGGACGTGCTGTTTCTCAGAAAAGATCCGCCCCTTTCCTATTCCGCCATCGAGCTTTTATCCCCCGTTGCGGAAAAAGTGTTCATGATTAACGATCCCACCGGCATGGTGCTGGGTAACAGCAAGCTCTATACACTCAATTTTCCCGATCTCATCCCCGAAACCCACATCTCAAGGGACCCGGTGCGGCTCCGGAAAATCATCGATACCTTCGGGGGAGACATGGTGATCAAGCCGTTGGGCCGTTTCGGAGGGGAGGGAATCATCAAGGTGAGTACAAAAGATCCCGAGAATCTCAATTCGTTGATCCATTACTACGTCGGCGCCCATCGTCCCTATGCGGAACGGGAACAGATCATGGTGCAGGAGTATATCAGGGAGGTCAAGGAACAAGGCGACGTACGAATCCTTCTGCTTAACGGGGAGATCATCGGAGCGATGTCCCGGAAGCCGCCGGACGGCAGTTTCCGGACCAACATCAAGGTGGGCGGCGTGGCAAACGCTCACGATATCACGCCGCAGGAAAAGGGCGTGTGCGAACGTATCCGCCCACGCCTCGTGCAGGACGGACTGCATTTCGTGGGCCTGGATCTTATAGGCGGCAGACTTATCGAGGTCAACTGCGTCAGTCCGGGGGGGATTCCGCGCATCAACCGCCTCAGCAACAAACGGCTGGAGTCGGACGTAATCGATTTCGCGGAGCGACACGCGGCGGCAGGCCGCAGGGGCAAACCGGAAATGCACCGGGAAGCGGTGCCGCAGTAAATTCCCGATCCCGGTTCAGATAAAAAAGCGGGTGCTTGCCGCCTGCCCGAAATAACGCTGTAAAGGAGAATGTTTGAACAGCCGATTTTACCTTGAATTCCTGAAAGTCGCGGCTGTCCCTTTGTTCATGGCTGCAGTGCTTTTTTTTGCATCCTGTGCCGAGCATGCCGATGACGGGATTTTGCGCCTGGGCCTCATGGAAGAGCCTCGAACCACCAATATCTGGCTTGCATCGGACGCCAATTCGCGCAAGCTGATATCCCTGGTGTATCAGCCCTTGTACACCTACGATCCGGACTCGCTCGAGCTCACCCCGTGGCTTGCGGCGTCCATGCCGGAATACGACCCAGACACCCAATCCTACACGGTCCGGCTGCGGGATGCAAAGTGGTCGGACGGCACACGTCTCACCGCGGACGACGTGGTTTTCACCGTGGAATTGATCCAGCGATTCCGGGTTCCAAGGTATTATTCGCAATGGCGGTTCGTGGAGAGAACCGAGGCCGTGGACGAAAGAACCGTGCGCTTCTTCCTGGAGGAGCCGAAGGCTATATTTCTCACCCGAACGCTGGTCAATTACGTTGTTCCGAAAAGCCAGTGGGAGCCGATCGCGGAAGCGGCCGGACAAAGGCAAAAGCCCCTGGCGGCCCTTCTCAACACGGAGATCGAAGCGCCCCTCGGCAGCGGTCCGTTTGTACTTGCCGAATGGCGCAAGGGCGCATATATCCACCTCAAAAAAAATGACCATTTTTTCGGCAGCGGCGTGGAAGTCAGCGGCCGGCGTCTCGGTCCCCACGCGGACGAGGTGCTGTTCAAGGTCTACGGGACCGCGGACGTGGCCGTTCTCGGCCTGAAAAAAGACGAAATCGATTTTCTGTGGATGTCCATACAGCCGGGCTATATCGATGGCCTGGAGGCCAACCCGCACACGACGGTTTATCTTTCCGACCGGAGCGCCCTGTATTATATGGGGTTCAACGTGCGCCGGGAACCTTTCTCGGATCCCGCATTCCGGCGTGCGGTCAATGTGCTGATCGACAAGGATTTTATCATCGACCGCGTCTTGCAGGGCTATGCCGCCCACATGGACTCCATTGTCCCGACCGAAAACGTCTTCTGGCATGCCGACGGCCTGCCGGAATACGCCAGGGGGCTCTCCCGGGAAGACAGGATCCGGAAAGCCTGGCGGGTGCTTTCGGAGGAAGGATACACCTGGCAGCGCCCCCCGGTGGATGAAAACGGGGAGGTGGCAGCGCCTTCCCGCATCATCCTGCCGGACGGCACGCCAATGGCCGATTTCAGTATTTTAACCCCGCCGGCAGACTACGACCCGGCCCGGGCCACGTGCGGGGTCATCATACAGGAATGGCTCAAGGACCTCGGCATACCCGCTTCCTCCAGGCCCATGGCATTCGGCGCGCTGCTCCAGAGAGTCAAGGACCGCCATGAATTCGACGCCTTTATTTTGGGTTATGGCCAGCTTTCCTTGGATCCGGACTACCTCAGGAGCTTCTTTCACTCGGAAAACGACCGGCCCGGCGGGTGGAACATGAGCGGGTACAACAACGAAGCCTTCGATCGACTGGCGGACGAATCCGTCATGGCCATGGATACGCAGCGGCGCAGGGATCTGATACTGGAGATGCAGCGCATCGTCATGGAAGACGTGCCCTATATTCCCCTCTACAATCCGTCGGCCGTCGAAGCGGTGGGGAAAAAGCGTTTCGAAGGCTGGGAGGAGATGATCGACGGCATCGGCAATATCTGGTCGCTTACAAGGGTTGCTCCCCTGGAGGAATAAACCAGGCACAATGAACAGCGTAATCAATCCGGATCAAACCGGATCGGAATTGATAGCATGAATCTCAAAAAACTGCTGCTCCGGCGTATCATCGAGATATTCGTGGTCTTCTACATTATTATGACCATCTTGTTTCTCCTGTTCCACCTCGCCCCGGGGGACCCGGTATCGATGATGGTGGACCTGACGCTCACCCCGGAGGACGTGGCGCTTCTGGTTGCCCAGCTCGGGCTCGACCAGCCCTTGTGGCTGCAATACCTGTATTACATCAAGAATTTCTTCACCGGCAATTTCGGCACTTCGTTTCACTACGGCCGGCCCGTGATCGAGATCATCGGCCAGCGACTGCCGCCCACCCTGCTGCTTTTCACCACCGCCACGGTACTGGCCGCGGTGGCGGGCATCTGGTGGGGGAAGCTCATCGCCTGGTATAAGGGAAAACCCGTAGATACCGGTGTGACTATTTTCGCCCTGGTGTGCAACACCTTGTTTCTGCCGTGGATCGCACTGCTTTTTATCTGGTTTTTTGCATTCCGGATCGGCTGGTTTCCCCTGTCCGGAATGATGACCCCTGAAATCTGGGTGAACCCGGCCGCCGGCTTCCTGGCAAAGGCAGGGGATGTGCTCCACCACATGCTGCTTCCGCTGATGACGCTTTTTGTGGTAAACACCGGTGCATATCTGCTGATCATGCGCAGCAGCATGCTCGAAACCCTTCGGGAGGATTACATCCTGACCGCCCGGGCAAAGGGGTTGACCGAGCGGCAGGTGAGAAACCGTCACGCGGCGCCCAACGCATCGCTGCCGGTGGTCACCTCCGTGGGGCTCAGCCTGGCCTTTTCCGTAAACGGCGGGGCGCTCACGGAAACCGTTTTTTCCTGGCCCGGCATCGGCCGCGAGCTCATTTTCGCGGTGAGCAACGCCGACTACCCGCTGGCGATGGCGTCGTTTCTCTTTATCGCGCTCGTGGTGCTGGTCGCCAACCTGATCGTGGACATTCTCTATGCGTACCTCGATCCGCGTATCAGCTATGAATAGGTCGGTTATGGACATATCACCCGCAGATAAACACCAAGCCCGGTCATATCCTCCCGGGAGGGCCGCACCCCGGTGCGGGTCCCCCGGTAAATGATAAACGAATGACAAGCAGGTCATGGTTGAAATAATGAAAGCAATTGCCGCGGCAGGCACAGGCAAAAACGAAACGCGTTCCTTCCGGATGCAGGCCTTCCTGGAGGGGTGGTCGCTTTTCTACGAAAACATCGTGGGACGGATCGGGCTCTACCTCCTGATCCTGTTTGGCCTGATGGCGCTTGCAAGCTATATCCCGCCGCTCATCGACCCCATGTACCACCCCATGACCGGCGTGGACCCGGATATTTCCTACGCGTCCGCCCCGTCCTGGCGGCACTGGCTGGGTACCGATAACATCGGCCGGGATATCTTCACCCAGCTTCTGACCGGCGCGCGGGTGGCGTTTCTCGTGGGGATCTCCGCCGCCTTCATCAGCATCGTGATCGGAACCCTATTGGGCATGATCGCCGGATACGGCGGCCGGGTACTTGATTCGGTTCTCATGCGCTTTGCCGACATGATCATGGTCATGCCGTCGCTGCTGGTGATTCTGCTGCTGTCGGTGCTGTTCGGTCAGCTTTCCATCTGGATCATCGTGATGCTTATCGCGCTTTTCCGGTGGCCGGCCGTTGCCCGGGTGATCCGGTCCCAGACCCTTTCGCTCAAGCAGCGGCCGTTCATCGATATGGCGCGGGTTGCGGGCGCATCGCATGTGCGGATCCTGTTCCGGCATATCCTGCCCAACGTGCTGCCCATGGCGTTGTTGTACATGACGTTCCGGGTCACCTCCGCCATCATCGTGGAAGCCGCCCTGGCGTTTCTGGGATTCGGCGACCCCAACACGGTCAGTTGGGGGATGATGCTGCAGTGGGTGTGGAAAACCGGCCACATGTTCCAGGCGCCGTGGTGGCTGCTGCCGCCGGGCATCTGCATTTCACTGATTACGCTTGCCTTTTATATGATGGGCCGGGCCATGGAGGAAGTGCTCGATCCCAGGCTCAGGAAAACGAAAGGGCCCGATTATGCCGCTTCTTGAGGTGGAAAACCTGACCATCGATTACCACGGGCGCACCGGCGCGGTGACGGCCGTGGAGGATGTCTCCTTTTCCTTGGAAAAGGGTAGGTCTTTGGGGATTGTAGGGGAGTCCGGCTGCGGCAAGACCACCATCGGCATGGCGCTTCTGCGCCTGTTGCCTGAAAACGGGGTGCTGCGAAAAGGAAGCATCCGTTTGGGCGGAGACGACGTCTTGTCCCTTTCCGCAAAAGAGCTCCGCGCCTTCCGCTGGAAAAGGATATCCATGATTTTCCAGGCGGCCATGAACGCGCTCAACCCGGTCCACCGGGTGGGTGACCAGGTCATGGAGGCCATCCGAATTCATCATCCGGCGTTTTCCGCCGAAAAAATCCGCGAGGAGGTGGCGGCGCTTTTCGATCTGGTCGATATTCCCGAAGCGCGAATCAACGATTATCCCCACCAGTATTCCGGCGGGATGAAGCAGCGGGCCGTGATCGCCATGGCCCTGTCGTGCCGGCCGGACCTTGTGGTGGCGGACGAACCCACCACGGCACTGGATGTCATCGTGCAGGATCAGATTCTCCGAAAAATCCGGGAAATCCAGGACAGGCTCGGTATTGCCGGCATCTTCATATCCCACGATATCGGCGTGGTCGCCGGAATCTGCCATGATATTATGGTGATGTACAAGGGCCGGATCATCGAGCAGGGCTGCCGTGAGGAAGTATTCGTATCCCCGGGGCATCCCTACACCATCTCCTTGCTGTCTTCGTATCTTACCATCGACGGTGTTTTTGACCTTCATGCGGATACGGCCGAACCCGAGTGTATTCCGGTTGACGAGTCCCGTCCCGGAGCATGCGCATACGCCCCCCATTGCCCTCGGGCCGATGCCGATTGCTTCGTTCACCCGCCGGCATGGCGGGAGAAATCGCCAACCCACGGGGTTTTGTGTTCCAAAACGTGCTGATGGGTGTAGTTTGAGCATGAGAAAAGCGTTTTAAATTGTTTTGCCCGTCTCCGAAAAGGCGGGGCGATCGCCGTGCCCTGTCCCTGCGGGATAAAAGTAACCTAATTCAGAAAGCCATATGATGAGCGATACCACTGCCCCTGACAGTGCGATCCTTGAGGTCCAAAACGTATCCCGGATCTACCGGTCCCGCCGGTTTCTTTTCGCTCGGGATGACAAGGGGATAACTGCTGTAGACAATGTAAGTCTGCACGTAAGGCTTGGCGAGGTGTTCGGCCTCGTGGGCGGAAGCGGCTCCGGCAAAACCACCCTGGGCCGGTTGATTCTGCGGCTCGAGCACCCGGACGGCGGGGATATCCGGTTCGAGGGCATGTCGGTCTCCAGCCTCCGGGGCAGGGGGCTCAAGGCTTTTCGCCGCAGGATGCAGATGATCCCCCAGGATCCCTATCAGAGTCTGAACCCGTATTTTTCCATCTACGACACGGTGGCGGAGCCCCTTGTGATTCACGGCATCGGCGATGATGCGGCGCGCCACGAACTCGTCCGCAAAGCCCTGGAATCCTGCGGCCTTTCCCCGGCCCAGGATTATTACCCCCGTTATCCCCACCAGCTTTCCGGCGGTCAGCGGCAGCGAGCGGCCATTGCCCGGGTCATGGTCCTGGATCCGGATTTTGTCATCGCGGACGAGCCTACTTCCATGCTCGATGCCTCCATATCCTTTTCGATCTTCCGCCTGCTGTCCAAAATCCGTAAGAAACAGCGGGTGACATTTCTGTTTATCACCCACGACCTGGCGGCGGCCAGATTCTTCTGCGACCGGATCGCGGTGGTCCGCCAGGGCCGCATTGTCGAGACCGGCCCCACGGTGGCGGTGATCGAAAACCCGCAGCACGAGTACACGAAATCCCTGATCGCGGCTCAGCCCCGCTTTTCCTTTGTGAAAAACCCTGCAGAAGGTGAGGTATGAAGACCTGCCCGTTTGTCATATCCCTTCCCCACTGCGCAGGCCGTGTGCCTGTCGGAATCCGGCAGCGCATGGCCATTTCCGATAAGGAGATCGAGGACGCCGTCGACCACGGCACCTATGAGATTTTTTCCGGAAAGATTTTTTCGGGTCCGCGGGTGCAGGAGGTTCTTGCGGCCCGCTACAGCCGCCTGTTCTGCGATCTCAATCGCAGTCCCCGAAACCGGGGTTATAAAGGCGTCGTTCCGGAAACCGACTACAAGGGGCGGCATATTTTTCATCCGGGCATGTACCCGGATGACGCAACCATTGAAAACTGGATCATGCATTATTTCCGGCCCTGGCATGAGCGCCTTGAAAAAGCCGTGTTCAGCCCCGGCGTCATGGGCCTGTTCGACTGCCATTCTCTAAACGGTATCGGGCCTGTTGCCGCACCGGATGCCGGGCGGAAGCGCAAAGACGTCATTATCAGCAACAACGGGGGAAAATCCGGACAATCCGATCCGGAATCGGGTGATCCCACCTGCCCCGTTCACGTGGTGGAAATCGTTGAGGCCGCCTTTTTACGGGCGGGGTTTTCCACTGCTGTCAATGACCCCTATACCGGCGGTTTCATTACCGTGCACTACGGTCGCAGGCTGGTGCGGCAAGGCGCGTTCGCCCTCCAGATCGAAATGAACCAGGATCTTTACCTCGATCCGGCAACCGAGCGTTGCGATTTTCAGAAAACGGCTTTTGTTGCCGGAAGGGCCCAGGCGGCCTTTGAGGAAATCGCGCGCCGGTTGGCATAAACGCCGGACGGAGCCGGCATGCGATAGAGCGCAGGACGTTTCGTATCCTCTTCTTTTTGAAGGCGTTGTTTGCTAGTCCGTGGATGCGACCTGATGGAAGACCGTGTGCGGCGGAATATAATTTTCGGAATGGGTTCACTATTGCTAAAAATCCTTGACTTTGCGAAAATCGACTGGTAGTTTTTCGTATAAAGTATACTATGATCATGGATTTACAGTCACCTGGCGGTGCACGTGCCCGATGAGCCCCCTGAAAGGGAAGAAAAAAGGTTGTTCAGGCCTTGATCTCCTTTACGAAACACATTCCTGGTCAACCCGATATTGTAGATAGTGCATTTTTCAAGCCGTTCGGAAAAACCGCCGCGGAGGAGAAAAAATGCATGCGACGATTTTTTCCAGCCTCACTCAAAGCCCGAACGAAAACCATTCACCCAGGAACGCGGCACCGGGAATCCGCGCGGTCGACCTTTTCCGCTCCCGAACACTGTAATGATGTTTTACGCTGTAAATTAGTGGCCGAACGAAAAGCAGGTTTTTTCGTCAAGGTCAAGGATGATGCACTCGTAAAAAGTCTCGATCTGACGGCTTTGTAAAAAGTTCAAGATCAAGGCTTGCGCGATTTCGAGGAATGCAGCGTACTTGGCGTACGTCCATGCGCACCTGTCTTCGGTATATACACAAGCCCCGGGGGTCAGGCGGATCCATCGCGTAAGCTTCGTTTCCCCGGTGCCGGCCCACCGGGAAAAATGCCGGGATTTATCGGCTTAAGGACAGCCCCGATGCATTTTGGGGCAATATGTCTGAAATAATCGGCATTAAGCCTTGCAGCATGTGAAAGGAGGTGATTACAAAAAAAATCGTTCACAGAAAAAACACGGTTTGCCTGTTCAAGTTGTTTTTATGTACATAATTAAAACTTTCCGGAGGGAACACAGATGAAAAAACTGTTAGCGATTTTACTGGTGCTCTGCTTTGCAACCCCCGCCCTTGCCCAGAACTGGCATTTTTACGGCAGTCTAAGGACGCATTTGGCATTTTACGACATCGACGAAGATTATCTTGGCGGTCCTGCTATGGAAAATGCCCTGGGAGCAGATGACAGTGGTGCGCTTCTGGGACTCAGCGGTCAGAGCCGTCTTGGCTTGAGGGGACAGGCTACTGAGAATCTATGGGGTCTTGTTGAACTTGGGTTCCGGGATACCACCCGCGAAGACGGACAACTGGATACCTCAGGAAACAGCAAGGGCGTGTATACCCGCCTTGCTTACGGAAACTGGAATTTCGGTGCAGGCAATCTGATTGTCGGTAAAGATTACACACCGGGTACATTCCTTGGGTATTCCAACATGATCGGAGACATCGGTGACCAGGGTGGTGCCAATATGCTGGTAGGCGGACTTCCCTACATTGGCCGTCAGCCTCAGGTCAAACTGCAAATGGGTGATTTTTCGGCTGCCCTGATCCAGAGAAACAAAGCTATGCCGGCCTCCCCGACTGCCAGCGCACTTCTTGCCGGTCTTGGGGTAGACGATCTGGAACTTAATGGCGAAGATTATATTCCACGTATTGAAGCTGCATACGTGCACCGGCTTCCCATGGTCAACATCCGGGGGGTCGCAGGATTCCAATCCTATGACATGCAATGGGACAGCCAGCTTGCAGGGATCAGTGAAGATGAAACCGTAATCAGTTTCCTGCTGGGTATTGGTGCAAGTTTTAATCTTGACCCCGCCTACGTGAAAGGAACCGTCTCCTACATGCAGAACCCGGGCAACTATGGCATTTCAAACGTTATGGCGCCGCTCGCCCGCGATGCAGTCGGAGATGAAGATGCCGAGAGCTGGCAGGCCACGCTGGTTGCCGGCTATAAATTCACTCCGGCCATGACCGGTGAAATCGGTTTTGCCTATACCATGAACGAAGTGGATGATTTTGAGCAGGATGGGTGGCTTGCTTATGCACAGCTTCCCGTTTTCCTGGATCGCGGTATGACGCTTACCCCAGAATTTGGATTTGTTAGCCAGGGAGATCTGGAGGATGATGGCAACGTCATCGCTGAGTTTGGCGAGATGATGTACTTTGCGCTGGAGTTCCGTGTCGACTTCTGAGTCATTCAGCACTCGGGTGTATGACCAATAAAAGGGCCGACAGGATTTGCTCCTGCCGGCCTTTTTATTCAGGATTTCTATTTGAGTATTTTTATAAAAACAGGGATTTATAATTAGTGTTCGAACGAAAACCAGGCTTTTCCGTCAATGTCAGGGACGGCGAAAATTTTAACCCCGAAATACTTTGCGTATTTTGAGGGTTAAAAGTTTAGCCGGACGCAGAGATTGGCGAAAAAGACGATTTTCGTTCAGCCATTGATTATGAGATGGTTTATTTGGCAAAACCCGCCCGATAATACCCGCCCTCCAGCCACGTTTCGATCTGATCGTCGTAATTCGCAGACAGAAAATGCCCGGACTGCCCGCCGGCAAGAACCGCATGGGAGCGAATCCCGTTTGCATCCATCTCCACGATGAAGCGAAGCCCGGCCGCAAAGGTGACATCAAAGGGGTTGTTCAGGCTGTAGGCCGCCCGGTCGACGGTTTCGTAATCCCCGCCGTAGGGAAAGGGGCCGCGGTTGAAAAAATAAGCCAAAAGCCGGTTTTGACCCATAACATGTTCGAAGGAGATGGTCTGCAGGTCTTTCCACCGCCAGGCTTCCGGGTCCGGGCCCATGGCGGCTGACAGTTCGTCCACGGCGTGCTGAAGGCTTCGAGCCATCATGAATCCCAATTCCTCGTCAAACCAGGCGGATTCTTCCTTTTCCAGGAGGTAATCAAGGGCCTTGAAGGCCACGTATCCCTTGTCGATGAAGCGAAAATAGAGTTCATCTCCCATTTTGTCCCGGAAAACATCCTCCATGAAGGCGAGATACCACCGGGCATAAATGGCCGGTGCGGCTTTTTCGGGCAGGCTTTCGGGCGATCGGCTCCATTGTTGCAGCAATGCCAGCGCCGTTTTCCAACTGTCGGCGTACCGGTCCGGAAACTGCGTGCCGTGCGCCTTCGTACGCGCCAGAAACAGCGGCAGGCGCTCTTCGGCATGCCGGTTGTGCCGGTCTGTCTGAAGCGCCTTCATATCCGCCAGGCTGAGATCCGCATTGTCCGACAGCACGTCCATAATCCGCACCATGCGGTACGGGGAGGCATCGTCGATGGCGATCGTGTGGGGGTAACCGTCGCCTGCGACCTTGTGGTTCGCGGTGGCGATGAATCCCCGGGGCGGGTTGAACAGCTCCGGCAGGTCTTCCGCGGGAATAAACCCTTCCCACCCGTAGGCGCTGTCCCATCCGGGTTTGGGCTCCAGACCCCGGCCTTTTTTCCGGACGGGCAGCATGCCGGCGGTTTTAAACCCGATGTTTCCGTCGGTATCGGCGTAGACGATGTTCTGGACCGGGGCTGAAAAACTGGAGAGGGCATCTTTGAATTGCTCCCAGTTTCCGGCCCGGTTGATCCGCAGGATCGCATCCACCGTGCTGGTTTCGATGCGATGAGCCGTCCACTTCAGGCTGACGGGCGGGTTTTCCGATATGAGCGGTCCGTTGCGGGTGATGATGACGCGATGCATTTCGGGCGCGTCGTGCCCCTTGACCGGTATTTCTTCTTCGATGACACCGGCCTCGTACCAGTCCTCATCCCATTGGAACTGGAAAGGCTCCTCAGGGTGCCGCTGCTCGGCAAACAGGTCCTGGGTGTCCCCGATATTTGTCATGCCCCAGGCAATGCGGTCATTGTGACCGATGACCACGCCGGGCGCACCGGGTATGGACCAGCCGTATACCCGGAGGCCGTCTTCCGCTACGAGCCGGTTTTCGAACCAGATGACCGGCAGGCCGATCGACAGGTGGGGGTCGTTTGCCAGCAGTGCGTGGTCTCCGCCCCAGCGGTCCGCCCGTATCACCCAGGAATTGCTTCCGAGACGGGGAAGGAAAGGTTCGATTTCGGAAAGGGACTCCGGGGGGCGGACCGTGGAAAAAGGGGTTTCGGGAACAATGGACTGCTCTTTTTTCCATATGGCGGGCGTTTCCCATTCGGCATAAGGCGGCAGAACCTCTTCGTAGAGCTCGGGCGGCAGATGGTCTTTCAGGTCCTTCCGGATGGACTCTTCCTGCCAGTTGGTTCCCAGTTCGTAGGCCATCAAGGCCAGCACGCCGGCCGTATCGACGAGCTCCCACGGTTCCGGCTCGATCCCAAGAATGCGAAGTTCCGGGGGAAGCCGCCCTTCCAGGATCCGGGCATTGACGCCCCGGGCATACTGCTCCATGGCCGCAAGCCCTTCGGGCGATGTTTTTTCAATCACCCGGCGGGCGACCCTGCGGAGGCCGATGGTCCGTAAAAACCGGTCGGCGCCCGCAAGATCGGCCCCCAAGGCTTCCGCAAGCCGACCGCCAACCACGCGACGGTGGAACTCCATCTGCCAGAGTCGCTCATCCGCGTGGATATAGCCCTGAATGAACAGGAGGTCATCCGTGTTCTCCGCCCTGATGTGCGGTACGCCGCGCGCGTCGCGGTATACTTCCGACTCCCCGGCGACCAGTTCGGCTATTGTTCCGGGGTCGGCCGGGAGTGAAGCGGTGAGTATGCGGTACACGTAACCGGCACCTCCGATGGCCGCCACGATGACGATCAGGACAATGAAAAAAACGATTTTTTTCGCGCGGCTCACGGTTCCTCCGCCAAGGCCCTGCAAAGAGGGGCAATCCGATTGGATTGCCCCTCTTTGCCGGTTTAAGCTTTTCTGCCTTTCGCCTTCCGACTACCTCGCCCATCCCGGGATGCTCATCATATCGATCCCCCAGATCACCGGCAGGTAGTAGAGCGTAAGGATGGTGATGACGATGATTCCGAAGATGTTCATGAAGACCCCGGCCCGGGCCATCTGCGGAATGGTGATGTAGCCGCTGCCGAACACGATGGCATTTGGCGGCGTGGCAACCGGCAGCATGAACGCAAAGGAGCATGCCAGTGCGGCCGTGGCCATAAGCGCATACGGGTGAAGGCCCATGGCGATCGCCATTGATGCCATGATGGGCATCAACATGGTGGATGTGGCCGTGTTGGAGGTGATTTCCGTCAGGAATATGGCCAGGGTTACCACCGCACAGACGATCAGCAGCATCGGAGCCCCCTCAAGTACCGTCAGCCGCGTGGCGATCCATTCGGCCAAACCGCTCTGGGAAAACCCGCCGGCCACTGCAAACCCGCCGCCGAACAAAATGAGGATTCCCCAGGGAAGATTGCGCACCGCATACCAATCCAGCAGAAACTTACCCCTTGCAAGGTTCACGGGCCATGCAAAAAGGACCAGCGCACCCAGGATGGCGATGGTGGCATCGCTCATGCCCGGGAAGATGTCGGAGAGAAGAAATCCTCGAACCAGCCACAGAAAAGCAACCGATCCGAAAACGATCAGGACCCGCAATTCTTCTTTTCCAATGGGGCCAAGCTTTTTCAATTCCTGCCCGATCAGTTCCTGCCCGCCGGGAAGTTCTTTGAAGGTGATTTTAAAGGCGAGGTTTGTCAGGTAATACCAGCAGAACACAAGCGCCACGGCCGCCAGGGGGACGCCGTAGGTCATCCACTGCCCGAAGCCGATATCCTGATCGTACATTTCCTTGACCACGCCGGCGAACACCGCGTTGGGCGGCGTACCGATAAGGGTTGCCACGCCGCCGATGGATGCGGAGTAAGCGATGCCAAGCATCAGGGCGGTGCCGAAGGAGAATCGCCCCAGTGTGACATCCACATCGAGTTTTTCCCGCTGAATGAGCACCGCGAACTGGAGGATGACCGCAAGCGCAATGGGCGTCATCATCATGGTGGTGGCGGTGTTGGAGATCCACATGGAAAGAAAGGCGGTGGCTACCATGAACCCTAAAATGATCCGCTTCGGTCCCCCGCCGATGATCATGATAATGGTCAGCGCGATGCGGCGGTGCAGGTTCCAGCGCTCCATGGCCAGGGCGATCATGAAGCCGCCCATGAACAAAAAGACCAGGTGGTTGGCATAGGACGGGGTGACTGCGGCGGTGCTCATGGCCCCCGTCATGGGAAACAGGACGACGGGCAGAAGCGAGGTGGCGGGTATGGGGATCGCTTCGGATATCCACCATGTGGCGATCCATGCAGTACTGGCCAATACGGCCTGGGCCTCCGGCGACATCCCTTCCGGGGTGGGAATAAATAAAAGGATGAAAAACAGGATCGGGCCAAGAAACAGTCCCGTTTTCTGGCGCGGTGAATAGTAGCCGTTATCATCAGATGGTCCGTTGTCGCCGCCACCGCCCCCTCCGCTTCCGTCCGATCCGCCCGGAAGTACTTGTTTGGCAAGTGCATCCTTTTCTTCTTCGGAAGGGGTCACATCGGTTTGGGATTCGGTTGTCTGGCTGTAATAACGGCCAGGAAATTGCAGGGAAAGCATTTGTTTGGTTTGGTGGTGCAGTTGCCACAAGTACAACCAGAAGGTGCCCAGTGAACCGGTGATGATGCTCATGAGGACTATCCTTTCCTGATATTTCGTTGGGGCGAGGTTTTTTACAAAGATCTGAACAAAAAAGGAAAAAATCCTAAAAACCCGGTTTGGAAATTCAAATTAGAAGAATAGCAAAGCATTTATAGCATAATACGGCGTTATAGTCAAAAAGTATAGTTGGTGATGAGCTGTTTTTTCTTGTCCCGGAGCAGACGCTTTGATATGGTTTTACCCCATCGCATGATGAATATCCTTGAATATGCGAAATGCTTTTCCCGCCGGCATGCAACCGGCCAATGGACCCGGTTTTCTGTTTCGGACCTCTCTTCGTAAGCGGCCGGCATCCGGATACCGGCCGAGAACCCATACCACCAGGAAGCTACCTTGCTATCACGAGTTTACACAGGCGCTGTTATCGGGGTTGACGGGCTTATAATGGAGGTGGAGGTGGACATTGCCATCGGTCTGCCGGCATTCACCACCGTCGGCCTGCCCGAAGCGTCCGTGCGGGAGAGCAGGGAGCGCGTAAAGGCCGCCATTCTAAATTGCGGCTATGAATTCCCGGACGACCGCATCACTGTGAATCTTGCCCCCGCCCATATCCGAAAGGCGGGAACCGGTTTCGACCTGCCCATTGCTTTGGGTATTCTGGCCGCCTCCGGTGTACTTCCGGGCAGTGACGCGGCACGGTATGTGATTCTTGGGGAGCTGGCCCTGGACGGGCGCGTCAAGCCGTTTTTCGGGACGCTATCCATGGCCCTGGCCGCAAAAGCAGCCGGGTTTGAGGGCATCCTGGTTCCGGCCGAAAATGCCCCCGAGGCGGCGGTAGTCGATAACCTGTCCGTTTATCCCGTTCATACCGTTTCGGATGCCGTATCCTTTTTGAGAAACGAAAAGGATCTTTTGCCGGAAGATTGCAGTGCGGCTGCGGCATTCACGGAGGAAGATGCGTCGGATGCGGATTTTTCAGAGGTTTCCGGTCAGATGCATGCGAAGCGGGCCATGGAGATCGCAGCGGCCGGAAAACACAATCTGCTGATGACCGGGCCGCCAGGATCCGGCAAGACCATGCTGGCAAGGCGTTTTCCCGGGATTATCCCCCCGATGCGATTTGATGAGGCCATGGAAACCACCAAGGTCTATTCCGTAGCCGGCATGCTCCCTGAAAATCGTGCCCTGGTGACCCGGAGGCCGTTTCGGGCGCCCCATCACACCATCTCCCACGCCGGCCTGGTCGGAGGTGGAAGCAATCCGCGCCCCGGCGAGGTGAGCCTTGCACACAACGGGGTGTTGTTCCTGGATGAACTGCCGGAATTCAAAAAAAGCGTTCTCGAAGTACTGCGTCAGCCCCTGGAAGATCGGGCGGTCACCATCTCCAGGGCTTCCATGAGCATTACATACCCGGCGGCATTCACGCTGATTGCCGCTATGAATCCCTGCCCGTGCGGATACCTGTCCGATCCGAAGCGGGAATGCTTGTGCAGCCCAACCCAGATTCAGAAGTACACCAGTCGTGTGTCCGGCCCGCTTGTCGACCGGATCGATCTGCACGTCGAGGTGCCGAATGTCGAATACGGTGATATCGCGGACGGCAAACCCGCTGAGGCATCGGCGGCGATCCGGGAGCGGGTCGTCAAGGCAGCCCGGATACAGGAAAAGCGGTTCTCCCGCTTGGCGATTTCCTCCAATGCAGGAATGGGAAGCCGCCATATACGGAAATATTGCGCAGTCGGTGATGATTCTGCGCAGATACTCCGGCGGGCCATGGAACAACTGGGCTTTTCGGCACGGGCTTATCACCGGGTTCTCAAAATCGCCCGTACCATCGCCGATCTTGCCGGCGAGACCGCCATCGGGCCCGATCACGTGCTCGAGGCTATCCAGTACCGGAGCCTGGACCGCAACGCTTCCGGCGTGGACCGGGTGTACGAGGCAGTGGCGCCCTACGGCGCTGAAAGAGTTTGTCAACTATTAAAGTAGTGGCCGAACGAAGACCAGGATTTTTCGTCAAAGTCAAGGGCGGCGAAAATTTTAACCGCAGGAATACCTGGCGTATTTTGAGGATTAAAATTTGAGCCGGACGCAGGGATAGGCGGAAAAGACGGTTTTCGATCAGCCGCGAAATAAGTGAAACGCCAATGCCGTATGACATCTGGGCCGAAATCGATCTGGACGCCCTGTCCGGCAACATTGAAAGGCTCAAAGCCCTTCTGGATCCGGGCGTGTTGTTCATGGCCGTTGTCAAGGCCGACGCCTACGGGCACGGTGCCGTCGAAACGGCCCGCGCCGCCGTTTCGGCGGGTGCCGATGCCCTGGCGGTAGCCCGTCTGGGAGAGGCCGTCGAGCTGCGTCACGCCGGAATCACCGCGCCTGTCCTGATCCTGGGGAAAACCCGTCCGGAGTATGCCGAAAAACTAGTTTTCTACGATCTTGCCCAGACCGTCGGCTCATTTGGGGAAGCAGCGGCGTTTTCCGCACGGGCGGTTTCGCTGGGGGCCAGGATCCGGGTGCATGTCAAGATCGACACCGGCATGGGCCGCCTGGGCCTTGTGGCGGACGGGGTTCCGGGGGGCTGCCGGAGGCCCGCTGAAAGGGGCGCCGCCGATGAAGTCGCCGCCCTGTACGGCCTTGAAGGACTCTTGTTCGAAGGTATCTGCACGCATTTCGCCTCGGCCGACGATGCGGACAAAACCCATGCAGCCGGGCAACTGGCGCATTTTCTGGAGCTTACTGCCGCCCTCGAAAGCCGGGGCATAAGGTTTCCCCTTCGCCATGCCGCCAACTCCGCCGCCGTCATCGACCTTCCGGCGTCCCGTCTGGATATGGTTCGTCCCGGACTTTCGATATACGGGTATTATCCATCGGAAGCGGTGAGTCGGGAAACGGTGCGGCTCACCCCGGTCATGACCCTTTTTTCCCGTATCGTGCATCTGAAGCGCGTGGGTGCGGGTTTTTCGGTCAGCTATGGCGCCACCGAACAGACCCGCGCGGAAACGGATCTCGCCACCGTGGCGGTCGGCTACGCGGATGGCTATTCCCGACATCTCTCATCAAAGGGCGAAATGGCCGTGCGCGGGATCACGGTTCCGGTGGTGGGTCGTGTGTGCATGGATTTTACGATGGTGGATGCCGGAAATGTTCCCGGTATTTCGGAAAACGACGCCGCAGTTGTATTCGGACCGCCTGAAGCCGGTGCTCCCACGGCCGATGACATTGCCCGATGGTCCGGTACTATCAGCTACGAGGTGCTTACCAGTGTGTCGAAACGGGTGCCGCGCCTGTATGTAAGAAGATTCGGATGGTGATAGTCATGCATGGACGGCCGGGTGTAGCATATATTGCGGTTGAGGAATGTAGGATGCCCATATATGGTTAGCTCCTTTAAAGGTAACCGTTTGGTTTTTCGCCGGAATGCGTGTGCTCAAAATATCTTGACAATACACGGCTCGGGTGATAAATCAACAGTCTTGTTCTATGTATCTATATTGGTAGATCGTTAATTCTGAGCTCCTTACGCGGCATTCCGCGGGGGTTGGGCTTAAATCTTTCAAAACGTTTCGAATGGTTGAAAACACTTCCGGGGGAAGTATCAAATATTTCAGATTATCACTGGGAAAAGGAATACAGTTGGTTGGGTTATAAAGTTTGAAAAAATGGAAAAGGTAAGAAAGGAGGTGCACGAGTCCCGACTTGTTCTTTTCGTATTTTGGTCTTGTAGTGGAAACCTATGGAATTTCACTAAAAATGGTAACTCAGGAGGTAAATAATGCCAAGTT
>SLJY01000100.1 GCA_007134875.1 Desulfobacterales bacterium | reverse complement strand
GACGTCACCAGGCCGCCGCCGATGACCGGCAGCCCGGTTTCCTTTTTGATCGTTTCCGCAAAAGGAATCTGAAATCCGGGGTAGGCATTGACCACCGCTTCTTTTACCACCCCGCCGGAGCTGACGTTGACCAAATCGACGCCTTTTTCCTTTACCCGGTTGATAATGGCTGCCAGATCGCCGGGGTGGTTTCCCTCCGCCATGTAATCTTCGGCCGATACACGCAGGATAAGCGGCTGCGCGTCCGGCCATTCGCTTCGCACCGCTTCAACGACTTCCAGCAGAAACCGGGCGCGGTTTTCCAGGCTTCCGCCGTATTCATCGCTCCGCTTGTTGGTCAGGGGGGAGAGAAACTGGTTGATGAGATAACCATGGGCCCCGTGGATTTCCACCACGTCGAATCCGGCAAGCCGGGCCCGCTTTGCCGCGTCCCGATACGCTCCGGCAACATCCCGGATATCCCCCGGAGACATTTCTTCCGGCACCGGCATGTTTTCGCTGAAGGAAAGGGCCGTTGGCGCGATAATCGACTCCCCCTCCGCTTCACATTTTCTGCCGGCATGGGCAAGCTGTACGCCGATCGCCGTATTGTATTTCCGGATTTCATCCGTCAGCTCCCTGAGATTATCGATCTGGTCGTCCTCCCACAATCCCAGGTCCCGGCTAGAAATTCGACCCCTTCTTTCAACCGCCGTGGCCTCCACCAGAATCAACCCGACACCGCCGACGGCCCGTGTCGCATAATGAACAAAATGGAAGCGATTTGGGCGGCCGTCATCGTCCGCCTGGTACATGCACATGGGCGCCATTACGATGCGGTTTTTCACCGTCATATTCCGTATCGTGAAAGGTTCGAAAGTTTCAGCCATGGTTCACCTCGCGCTTTTTGTGGGGGGTTGCACCGTTATTTCGGCGGGTTTTCCGGCGGCCGGCTTGCATCTTTCCGGATTGCGTATGGCCAGACTGCGTATGAATAGAAACATAATAAGAACCATTATATTGTCAAAAAGGTTTACTCGGTTTGCTGTTGTGTGCAAAAGTTTCTCCGCGGAGGAATCCGCCCGGAAAAACGTTTGCCGACCGAACTGCTGGCCCACCTGAAACATCGACAGACGGCGAAAGCCGGCATTGCCATCGGAAAAAGACCTCGTTATAATGGATCTAACCTGTCACCCTGACCGGATAAGGTCCGGCAAACGATGATGACAGACACATACAAAAACTTTGCAGAACCGAACAAATGGAGAAAAAAATGGCGAACCACCAAACTGAGCCGGACAGAACCGGCATGGGAACCGGACTTTTTACGGAGTCGTCAAGGATGACGACACCATGACGGATATAAAGGACCTGCTCAACAAAACCGGATTCCCCCGCTCCAACCATTACGATCCGGACTGGGTGATGGAAAACCAGATGGGCCCCAATGCATTGTGGCTTCTGGAGTGGCTTTTGGAAGCACTTCCGCTTTCGCCCGGAATGCGCGTGCTCGACCTGGGCTGCGGCAAAGGGATCACCAGCATTTTCATGGCGAGGGAATATGGCGTGCAGGTATGGGCGGCGGATCTCTGGATATCCCCGGAACACAACCGGAAACGGGCGGAGGCCGCCGATGTTGGAGATGCCGTCTTCCCGTTGCGTGCGGAGGCGCATGCACTGCCTTTTGCCGACAATTTTTTCGATGCCGTCGTTTCCGTCGACGCCTACCAGTACTTCGGGACGGATGTGCTTTATCTCGGCTACCTGCTGCGCTTCGTAAAGCCCGGCGGCATGGTAGGCTTCTCATCGCCGGGGCTGACCCGGTCGTTTTCGGTCGTGCCGAAACACCTTTCCAGAGCCCAGTCCCACGGCAAGCCGTTCTGGGAAGACGAGTGCTGGAGTTTCAAAACCGACCAGTGGTGGTACAATCACTGGCGGAAAAACAGCAATATTTCCGATATCCGGGTGGATACGCACAAGGAGGGATGGCGCCTGTGGCGCGATTTCGAAAAAGCCCTGGAAGCATCCGGAAGGGTCGTTTTCCCCTCCGACGCGGAAGCCCTGGAAAACGACCGGGGACAATACCTGGGTTTTGTCCGCGCGGTGGCAAGGCGGATTGGCAATGCGGGCATCAACCTGTATGATCCGGCGGCGGGCATCCACGTTGGCGTGGACAGGTGATTGCATCGGATATGACGGTAATCTACACCATCGGCTACCAGGGGCTTACACCCGCTCGATTTATCGGGCTGCTCAAAGAACACAGCGTGAATCTGCTGCTGGACGTGCGGTCCAGGCCTTACAGCCGGATGAAGGGCTTTAGCAAAAACGCCGTGGCCGCCTCCCTGAGAGAAGCCGACATTGGCTACCGGTGGGCCGGAGACCGCCTGGGCGGTTTTTCCGGGATCAGCGAGCCGGCTATTGCCGGGCTTGCGGAAACGGCAGAAAGAAATACCGTCTGCCTGATGTGCATGGAAGTGGATCCGGACAAATGCCACCGGAAAACCGAAATCGCCCGGCGCCTTTCGGATTACGGCGTTTCGGCGCATCATATTGTCATTACGCCGCAATTCATGTAGTATAGGGGGGATTACGGTGCATAAAATCTTATGATCGCCACTTTTTACGAATGCATCAAATTTGACCTGGACGCAGAGATTGGCGAAGAGACGGCTTTCGTTCAGTCACGAGTTAAGCAAAGGAGGCGTGTATGCAGACAGAAGCCGGTGGTATAACGATGCGGTACGAACTCTCGGGCCCGGAAAACGCGCCTGTTGTTGTTTTAAGCCATTGTCTTTCCGGAAGCATGGCTATCTGGAGTTCACAGGTAGCGATCCTGGAAGAGAAATACCGGGTTTTGTGCTACGACCTACGCGGCCACAGCGGCAGCGACGCCCCGGATGAAGACTACAGCATGGAGATGCTGGCATCCGATGCCGCCGCCCTGCTCGATGCGCTGGAAATCGAAAACGCGCACTTCATGGGCATCAGCCTGGGCGGAATGATCGGTCAACAGCTTGCCCTTATGCACCCGGAAAAGGTTTCCAGCCTGATTCTTTGCGATACCGCATGCAGGATTCCCGAAGAAGCGCGACCCGTCTGGGAGGAGCGCATCGCCGTGGCACGGGAGCACGGCATGGCCGCACTGGCCGACGGCACGATGGAGCGGTGGCTGAGCCCTTCGTTTCAGAAAAACAATCCGGAGACGACGCAGAAAATCAAAAACATCATCCTGCAGACGCCCGTTGCCGGATACGCCGGATGCTGCCGCGCGATCGCCCATTTTGATGTTATGGAACAGCTCAAGGGGCTTTCCGTGCCAACGCTGATCCTGGTGGGTGAAAACGACCCCGGAACACCCGTGGAAATGTCTTTGCAGATTCAAAGCGCCATCCGGGATTCCGTAATGGTCGAGCTGCCCAGGGCGTATCACCTGAGCAACATCGAGGCCGCCCGCGAGTTCAACGAAAACGTATTGGCTTTTCTGTCCCGGCAATAAGGACGAATTTTTCCGGGTGCATCAATGAAGGGTGAATGCGGCAGGGTGAATGCGCCAGTACAAAGTCCAAGCTTGACAATTTCAACGGATACGATATAAATACAAACAATCGTTTGAGGTGTCCGCATCGGACACCCCGGCTGCCGGATCCTGCCAGGACCTCCGGCCGTTGGGTAAGGGAATCCCGTTCAAATCGGGAGCGGTCCCGCCGCTGTAACCGGGTACGAAATCCGCCGATATCGCCACTGTCGGCCTGAAGCCGTTGGGAAGGCGCGGAAATTAGGATGATCCGGAAGCCAGAAGACCTGCCTTGAACGAAAACGACGGGGACGGGCGCGTGGAAACGCCTGCCGCGACGGCATACATAAAAGGGTCAAGGAAACTGGGTGCAGCCCTCTATGAACCATACACGGTTTATAGAGGGCTTTTTTTATGCGCTTTTCACAGTCGTCAAACGATGGTGAAGACAAAATTGGCGGCTTCGTAAAAAGTCCAATATCTGCGTTACGCGCGATTCTCAGAATTTGCGGCTTACGCCTTGTAAACATGCACGTACGCCAAGTACTCTGCATTCTTTGAAATCGCGCAAGCATTGATCTTGAACTTTTTACAAAGCCGTCAGATCTCGACTTTTTACGGGAGCATCAAAATTAAAAAATTATTATGACCGCTGGATCCCATACCATAAATAACCGCCAACCCTTTCTCCAGTCGCTTCGGCACCGGTCCCTGTGGCCGCAGCTGGCGGTACTGAGCGCGCTGCTTTTGGGTTCCATGGCCGGGGCTGCCGGCATGGGCTACATCGAAGTGGGCTACGGCGGGGTTGTACGGATTGTCTTGTCCGCCGTTTTCGGCGGGCAGGAGATTGCCGCGGACATCGAACCGGCGGCCCGGGCCGTGATCCTGGAAGTGAGAATGCCCCGGATCCTTACGGCTGTTGCCGTGGGCGGGTCACTGGCCGTGGCCGGCGCGGTCTTCCAGGGAATCCTGCTTAACCCCCTGGCCGATCCCTACACCCTGGGCGTCTCGTCGGGCGCGGCGTTCGGCGCAAGCCTCGCCCTGCTGCTCAATATCACCATGCTGGGCGTCTTCTCGGTTCCGCTTTTCGCATTTGCAGGCGCAGTGATAACGCTGGGGGTGGTCATGTACCTGGCTTCTTCCGCCGGCGGGTTTTCTTCCAATAACTTGATTTTATCCGGAATCATCGTTGCGGCCATCCTGTCCGCCGGAATCAGCTTTTTCAAGTATATGGCCGACGAGCGGGTCTCCGTGCTCATCTTCTGGCTCATGGGAAGCCTTGCGGCCCGCACCTGGGCGGACGCAGCCTTTACCGGCGCCGTCATGGTCATCGGCACCGCCGTGTGCTTCTTTTTCGCCCGGGACCTGAACCTGATGTCGCTGGGCACGCGCTCGGCCGCGTCCCTTGGGGTGGATGTCCGGAAGCTCTCGCCGCTGCTGCTGGTATGCGCCAGCCTCATGGCGGCGATCTGCGTGTCGATCTCGGGGATCATCGGGTTCGTCGGACTGCTCATCCCCCATTTGGTCAGAAGCGTGTCCGGCCCGGACAACAGCCGTCTCATTCCCCTGTCCATGCTGACCGGCGGGATCCTGCTGCTGGCCGCGGACACCCTGACCCGGTCCGTCCTGCCGGAGGAGCTTCCCATCGGCGTGCTGACCGCGCTGATCGGCGGACCGTTTTTCTGCTACATTTTCCGAAAACGGCAGATGAGCCGGATGGTGCCGGGAGGCGGCCAATGATCCGGGCATCGGACGTTTCATTCACGTACGGCGACAAAAAAATCAATCCGCCGGCCGTGAAAAATATCACCATCGCCTTTGAACCGGGGCAATTTTACGGCATCATCGGTCCCAATGGCTGCGGAAAGAGCACGCTGCTCGACCTGCTGTGCGGGCACAGCGAGCCGGACCAGGGTATGGTTTCATACAACGGTCGGGCCCTGTCCGCCTGGGGAAAAAAGGAGCTTGCCCGAAACATCGCCTTAGTCCCCCAGTCGGTCTTTCTCAACTTTCCCTACACTGCACGGGAGGTGGTGACCATGGGGCGATACCCTCACCTGCCCCGGTTTGCAGCGCCTGCAACGGAGGACATGGAGATCGTCGATTCGGTGCTGGCCAACTGCCGTGCCGAAAACCTTGCCGGTCGTTACATGACCGAGCTTTCCGGCGGGGAGAAGCAGCGGGTGGTCTTTGCCAGGTCCCTTGCCCAAAACACGCCGGTGCTGCTGCTGGACGAACCGTGCGCAAACCTGGATGTCCGCTACGCCCTGTTGCTGATGGACATCGCCGCCGAGCGGGTTCGAAGTGACAATCGCAGCGTGGTGGCAGTAATGCACGATATCAACCTGGCTGCGCGCTACTGCGACCACCTGGTTTTCATGAACCATGGAATGATCCGGGCCTCCGGCCCGACCGCCCGCGTCCTGGACCGCGATGTGCTGCACGAGATTTTCGGCGTCGATGCAAAACTTTCCATGGAATCGGCCATCGGCGCCCGGCAGGTGGTGTTTCTGCGATGAGAAAACAGGTGCATTCATCCATTTGCCGGTTGTTCCGGATCTTTTTGCTGGCCGTGTCCGCAGGGCTTCTTTTCGGTACCGCGGAAAAATGTTTCGCCGGGACGGACGATCCCGGCGGCATGGCCCTTGTCGGGGAAAATACGATCCGGGACAGCGCAGGCCGTGAAATCGAGGTGGCCAGGCCTTTTTCCCGAATCGTTTCCCTGTATTCGGCCCATACGGAAAACCTCTATGCACTGGGTGCGGCGGATCAGGTCGTGGGGGTGAGCCGGATCGATGCGGCCATGGACGGAGACATAGGCAGGTGGACGAAACAGAAAAAAACCCTTTCCGCCAGGAACAGCCCGGAGCGATTTCTCGCGGCAGCCCCGGACCTGGTCATTGTCCGGCCCATGCTGGACCACGGGTATCCCCGGCTCATGGAACAGCTCGGGCGATTCGGGGTGCAGGTGGTTTCCCTCCAGCCGGGAGATATCGACGAGATGAAAACCTACTGGCGCATCATTGGACGGCTCACCGGGCGGGA
The DNA here is from genome assembly GCA_007134875.1 of Desulfobacterales bacterium. Lineage (GTDB taxonomy): Bacteria > Desulfobacterota > Desulfobacteria > Desulfobacterales > Desulfosalsimonadaceae > B1SED10-16. The sequence goes on along the minus strand of SLJY01000100.1, from coordinate 14 downwards.
GGCCGCGGCCGAGG
>SLJY01000170.1 GCA_007134875.1 Desulfobacterales bacterium | reverse complement strand
TCGTCATCAAGGACCGGATTGCGGATATGCTCTTTCAGCAGACCCTGCTGCGGCCCGAGGAATTCGGCGTGATCGCCACGCCCAACCTGAACGGGGATTATATATCCGACGCGCTGGCCGCACAGGTTGGCGGTCTCGGAATGGCGCCGGGGGCCAACATGAGCAACGACTGCGCCGTATTCGAAGCCACCCACGGCACGGCTCCCAAGTATGCCGGCCTGGACAAGGTCAATCCCAGTTCCCTGATCCTGTCCGGTGCCTTGATGCTGGATCACATTGGCTGGAAGGATGCCGGCGAGCTCATCCGGTCCAGCCTCCAGGCCACCGTCAAAGCCGGCAAAGTGACCTATGACCTGGCCCGACAGATCGAAGGCGCCAAAGAAGTTTCATGCTCCGCGTTCGGCCAGTCGATCGTGGGGCATATGGGGTAATCATGTTCCGTGAACAATTCGACAGGGACCGGTTCTTGATCCGGGCCGCCGCCGGGGCGGCCCGGGCCGTTTTGTTTGCCCTGTTTCCGGGGACGTGCCTGTGCTGCGGCACATTTATCGATGCCCGTGCCGATCGGACAGAAAACACAACACCCCGGGATCCATCCGGTACAAAACCATACAGGCTTACCGGCGAGGCGATTTTTGCCGCAAGCGCCGCCGGAAAGATTTGCCCGGCCTGCATGCACGCCTTCGTGCCGGTCGAAATACCGTTCTGCGAGCGGTGTGGGCTTTCCTTCCGAAGCCGGGCCGGGGACAATCATCTGTGCGGTCGGTGTCTGTCGAAAGAAACGCCGTTTGTGTTCGCCCGGTCATGCGGCGCCTACACGACGACGCTGCAAACACTGATCCATGCGTATAAATACCGGGAGAAAACCGGCATAGGACGCCTCCTGGGCGACCTGTTGTACAGCAGTTTCCTGAAGCACTTCGGCAGCGAGCCCGTCGAGATGGTTGTACCCGTACCCCTGCACCGGAAAAAGCTTTTTAGCAGGGGTTTCGACCAGGTATTTCATATGCTTGACCAATGGCCCTGGGAAAAGACGAGCGGATACAGACAAACACCCACCGGCGCCGTTCTGGCGGAAAACGTTTTGGTGCGGACAAAACATACCGATTCACAGACCGGCCTTGACCGGAAAAAACGGGCCGTGAACATGAAAAGCGCCTTTGCGGTACCGGACCCGACCATGATTAAAAACAAAGCGGTCCTCCTGGTCGATGACGTATACACCACAGGCGCGACCCTCGAAGCCTGCGCGGGTACGCTTCTGCGGGCCGGGGCTGAAAAGGTGTATGTCCTGACCCTTGCAAGGGCAATGTAACAATTCGTTCGGGCACCATAACAAGGCTGAGCCACGAGTATGCATCTGAACTGCAAAAATAATCTGTTATACTGGACATTCGGCAACCTGGCGGCATGCCGTGGCGTGGTCCACGGCATTTTCACGCGCTGCGGCGGATTGAGCAGCGGACCTTTTGCCGGACTCAACGTGGGCAAAAACGGCGGGGACGACCCCGGGGCCGTTGAACAAAACCGGAAGTCCATTACAGACTGCATGGAAAACGGCAAGCTGTTTTTCCTCTCGCAAGTCCACGGCACCCAGGTGATCGCGATGGAAGACGCCCATAACACAGCGAATGCACCGGGCGCTATGAAAGCGGCCATTTGTCCGGAAGCCGACGCTGCACTCACCTGCCGCCCCGTGCAAATGCTCACCATACAGGTGGCGGACTGCCAGTCGGTCATGCTCCACGATCCGGAAAAAAAAGCGGTCGCCAACATCCATGCCGGATGGCGGGGGAGCATCGGCGGCATCGTCGGCCGGTGCGTCGACGAACTAGAGACGCGCTTCGGAACCAACCCTTCGGCGCTTGTATGCGGCATAGGCCCATCGCTGGGCCCTTGCTGTGCGGAGTTCATCAACCATGAAACCGAAATTCCGGCGCACTTCAGGAAATACAAGGACGAAAAAGACCGTTTCAACTTCTGGCAGATCACCCATGATCAGCTCGTTGAAAAAGGGGTGAGACCTTCCAGAATCGAATGGTCGAATCTTTGCACCCGCTGCAATACGCACCTGCTCTACTCGTACAGGCAGGCGAATACGACCGGCCGCTTTGCGGCTGTCATCGGCCTCACCGGGTAGCGCGTATCCACTGTTCCCGGCGTTTTTGTGTTGATGCCTTTCAGGGGTTTTGCTACGGTATGCGTATCAGTGCCGCATGATGTCACTGAAAGTAGTCTTTGCGATACCGATGCCGGTTTCTGCATGAAAAGACGGCTTCGTAAAAGGCCGTCGGATCGTGACTTTTTAGGGCGCACCAAAAAAGGCGGAAAAAACCATGCCGCAAATCCGGTCCGAAATTCTTTACAACCAGGCGCAGCAGGATGAATATTACAAAATCGCCCTGACATGCAGCCAGGCATTTGAAGCGGCCATCCCCGGACAGTTCGTGACGCTCAAAATCGGCGACCGGATGGATCCCCTGCTGCGACGGCCGTTTTCGATTCACCGGCTGCTGCGTAAAAACGGCGCCGTTACCGGCATGGAAATCCTCTACCGGGTCGTGGGCAATTTCACGGGCCAACTGGCGGAAATGAAGCCATCCGGGGCCATCGACCTGCTGGGTCCCCTGGGCCATGGGTTTTCCCTGCCGCCCGAAAACGCAACGCCCGTTCTGGCGGCCGGCGGCATCGGGGTCGCACCACTGGTATTTCTCGCCGAATCCCTGAATGCGGCAGGGGTACGCATGAACGATGCAGCGGTTTTTCTAGGCGGCCGGAGCGCCGCCGATATACTATGCGTTGACGATTTTTCACGCCTGGAAATGAAGACCCGGGTCGTCACGGAAGATGGCTCCGCAGGTCATGCGGGGCTGGTTACCGCACCGCTGGAGACATACCTGGCTCAACACCGTCCCGGCATCATCTATGCCTGCGGTCCTCACGGCATGCTCCGGGCCGTTTCCGCCCTGGCCGCAAGGCATGGCACCCCCTGCGAGGTTTCCATCGAGACCGTCATGGCATGCGGTATAGGTATATGCATGGGATGTGCGGTCAAGACCGCCGACCATCCGGAGGGATACCGCCACATCTGCAAGGACGGCCCGGTATTCGAGGCTTCCAGGGTATTTTTTTAAAACAGGAAACCAAAATCCATGTCCGATGACTATCGATTGACGGAGAAAACCAGGGCCTCCGGCTGAGCCGCCAAACTCGGTCCAGGGGTCTTGGACCGCGTGGTGGCAAACCTGCCTGTAAGAGCAGACCCGCGCCTTCTTGTGGGCGTTGAAAGCTCCGACGATGCCGGGGTGTATCTTCTGAACGAAGAAACAGCGCTGATCCAGACCCTGGATTTTTTCACACCCATCGTAGACAGCGCGTATCATTTCGGAAGGATCGCGGCGGCCAATGCGTTGAGCGATGTCTACGCCATGGGGGGGCGGCCGGTGACAGCCATGAATATCGTCTGCTTTCCCGCATCGGAGCTGCCGGAGTCGGTTTTACGGGAAACGCTCGAAGGCGGACTGGAAATCATCCATGAGGCCGGGGCTGTTCTGGCCGGCGGGCACAGCGTGGACGACCCGGAGTTCAAGTACGGTCTGTCCGTTACGGGCGTCGTCCATCCAAAAGATCTTCTGACCAATGCAGGGGCCCGCACCGGGGACCGTCTTATTATCACCAAGCCCATCGGCACGGGAATCCTTGCAACGGCTGTCAAGGGAAAAATTGCCGATGAGGCGGCAACGGAAGAACTGATCCGGATCACATCGATGCTGAACCGTGTTGCAGGGGAAACCCTCCGGGCGTTTTCACCCACTGCATGCACGGACATCACCGGCTTCGGCCTGGCAGGCCACCTTTTGGAAATGGCACACGGGGCAAAAAAGATCTTTCACATTGAAGCCGAAAGCGTTCCGGTCATTGCCGCTGCGATCTCTTTTGGCGAAATGGGTCTTTTCCCTGCGGGAGCCTATGCAAACCGGAAGCATCTGTCGGGATCGGTAACAGTCGATCAGAAAATCAACGACACCCTGGCCGACATTTTTTTCGACCCCCAGACGTCGGGGGGTCTTGTCTGCACCGTGGCGCCTGAAATGGTATCCGGCTGCCTGTCGGCGCTTCTTGAAAACGGAATCCAGGCCAGCGCTATCGGTGAAGTCGCAGGGGACGACTCGTGCGGAACCGTTGTTTTCCGCTGATTATACCGTTAAAAACAATTCAATCCCGCACATCATGTACTGCACATCAGGTCACTGCCACCGGCAACCGCGCTGAATCGTCGTCAGTCCCATCTCAGGAAGCCCTCAGGGGTTGTCCCATGCGACATACTGGGGCCGGGTAATATACAACCGGCAGTCTTCCAGCGCCTCCGCCCGGAACTGGACCGCCTCTAAATGTTCAGGATCCGATATCATCTTGTAAAACGCGGATCGGGACGGGTATTGAACCAGCAACACCACATCCCAGCGGTCATCGCCGATAAACGTCATGCCATCCGATCCGTAGTAGACCACCTGGGCCCCGATTTTATTCAGAATCGGCATGGTCAGCTGAGAATATCTTTCATACATGGCAGCTCCGCCTTTCGGCTTGAACCGCAGAAGGTTCACCATGATCAGGGGGCCCTCGTTGGAAATGGTCTGCAAATCGTCCAGTTGCTCCTGACTCGGTGCGATGATCGGCATGGATCCTCCATAGAAACGATGTTGGCTGAATAATGACGACTTCGTAAAACATCCAATATCTTCGCATGCGATCGATTTCAGAGAATTTCAAGTACGCCAGGCATGATGCATTCTTCGAAATTTCGCAAGCCTTGATCCTGGACCTTTTACAAAGCCGTCAGATCGCGATTTTTTACGAGTGCAGCCGTTTTGCTTATAGAAATAATATACAGCCGGGCACGATTTTTTCAAGCGGCGCGGGACTTAACCCGTACCCCCAAGCCGCCCCAAAGCCTGCTTCAATTCATGATCCATGACAGGATCCTTTTTCCGCATCTGTATTTCCAGGGCATCTTTCGCTCGTTTGCCGCCGATCCGCCCGAGCGCCCAGGCGCACATTTTCCGCACCCGCTCATCGGGCTCCCGGGTCACCGCTTTATCCAGATCATCTATGTATACCGGATCGAGGGTGTTGCCCATGGCTCTTGCCGCATTCATCTTCCAGCGCCAGAGTTCCGCCGACGGCATGTAAAACATGTGCGGCTGGACATGCGCCTCGAAATAGGAAATATCCATATGCAAAAGGGCCGGCAGTGAAAAATAGGGTGCCATGCCCGCAACTTTTTCATTGACCGGGAAGAACCTGGAACGAGCCAGCCACGCCCGGTTCCGGGGGCACACGTTCTGGCAGTGGTCGCATCCGTAGACCCAGAGCCCCATTGGCTCCCGAAGTTCTTCAGGCGTAACGTCCCCCCCGAAATAGGTCAAATAGGATATGCACCGGCGCGGATCGATCTTGCAGGGGCCCTTTAGCGCCCCCGTAGGACATGCAACAAGACAGGTATTGTGGCACCAGTCCGGACAGCCGATCTCAACTGTCGGTTCATCCGGCTCGAACGGCTCATCCACGACGATGGCGATGGGAAGCGTCCAGGATCCGCCGGCTGCGGCGCGATTGGCGTAAAACAGGCAGTTCTTGCCAAAGGTTCCCAATCCCGCGCGAGCGGCCGCAACCCGGTGAGGAAGATGAAAGGGCACTTTGGACTGGATCCCCGCATCCCCCAAAAAAGAGCGGAACGCCTTGATTTTGCGGCTCAGTCCGTCCTTGGTCACACGGTCATCATCCAGGTAGCACCGGCCGAAGTGGTTTTCCATCTCCGGCGGGAAGCCCGTATCGAAATAATGACCGAGCACGACAATGATCGAGCGGGCCTCAGGAAGTATGGCTGCCGGATCCGTTCCGGTGGAAAGATCGATCCCCAGCTTATACACCCAGTCGTAATACGATTTTCGTTCTTCGAGTATCTGCGCGTGGGTTTCAAAAAGGGATGCATCGCAAACGCCGAAATCGGCGAATCCCAACGCCATTGCTTTTTCTTTGAGATCCCTGCGCGTCAGCATGGCTGTACCTCCTCGAACCTGAGAGCAAAAAAGACATAATCAGTTTGTATTGATACTATAATTCGGTCTCTGTGTATACCGGATTATTTTTGGTTCGTTTTTATATTGACCCGGAAATCTACCTGTGGTAGTGATTCAATCTTTAATATTGTCAGAAGGAAAATACACGGGCCGAACCGATGCAAAGCGACAAAAAAAGGCCGAAATCAGCAGCCAGGGAATTGGCATACTACAGCAGCATCGGACTTTCCATTGCCTTTTCCATATTCATCGGAATTTTTATCGGGGTGGCACTGGATCGATACTTTGACACCACGCCCATTTTCACGTTGATATTCCTCGCTTTCGGGGTGGGTGCCGCATTTTCCAATATTATACGGGCCATACGGCGCAGCCAGGATATGTAACCATGAGCCAGCAGGAACACAACATCGCATCGGCAGCAGATATCTCCCATACGGAGATGCAACGGCGCATCATAACGTTCATCGCCTG
>SLJY01000055.1 GCA_007134875.1 Desulfobacterales bacterium | reverse complement strand
CGGACTGTAAACTTTCATTATACCGCGTTTCGCTTTTTACATCAAGATGCCATCCGGTCAATTTGGATGCCAGGCGAACATTTTGTCCCTGCTTTCCAATGGCAATGGACAGATAGTCGTCGGGTACCACCACCTCCATGGCATGGTTGCCCTCGTCGATGATGACCCGGGAAATTTCGGCCGGCGCCAGGGCGTTGCAGACGTACTTGGCCGGATCCATGTGCCAGGGGATGATATCGATTTTTTCCCCCCGCAGTTCCTGTACCACGGTCTGGACGCGATTTCCCTTGACGCCGACGCATGCACCCACCGGATCGATGTCCGAATCGTTGGAGGTGACCGCTATTTTTCCGCGGCTTCCGGCTTCGCGGGCCGCGTTGATGATCGTTACGAGCCCCTCGCTGATTTCGGGAACCTCGGTTTTGAACAGATTGATCAAAAATTCCGGATGGGTCCGGGACAAAACGACCTGCGGGCCGCGGCTTTCTTCATGGACCTTCAGGATATATGCCCGGATGCGGTCGCCCCTGCGATAGGCCTCGTTGGGGATCTGCTCCCGCTTGGGCAGAACCGCCTCGGCCTGACCCAGGTTGACGATGATTTCGTTTCGCGAAACCCGCTGTACGATGCCGTTGATGATTTCGCCTTTACGGTTGATAAAGTTCTGGTATACGACGTTTCTTTCGGCCGCCTTCAGTTTCTGGATTATGACCTGCTTGGCCGACTGGGCGGCGATCCGGCCGAAGGTGGTGGTGTCCATCTTGGTGCCCAGGCTGTCGCCGGGCTCGCATTCAGGGTCAAGCTGCCTTCCCTCATCGAGGCTTATTTCGAAGTCGGGTTCGACAACCTTTTCAACCACGTCTTTAAATTGAAACACTTCGAGTTCGCCGGATTCGTCATTATACTGAATTTCTATATCGATCCTGTTGCCGTATTTTTTCTTGACCGCGGAGCGCAGGGCTTCTTCCAGGGTCTTTACGAGCACATTGAATTCAATGCCCTTGTCCCTGCTGACCTGCTCAATAACGCGCTTCATGTCATTGATCAGCATGTTTGGTCTCCATTGTAATTGACAAGTCTTGCCTTGGCGATTTCCAGATACGGTATGGCAACGGATTCCGCATCGAGCATATGCAGCACATAATCATCCAGGGTCCCCAAAAGTGTGCCGCTGAAATTCTTCCGTCCTTCGATATCCCGCCGGGTGCGTATCCTGGCCGCCTGGCCTGCAAAGCGGGTGAAATCGTCCATCCTGGAAAGCGGGCGGTCCGGACCCGGCGATGATATTTCCAGCATGTACGGTATTTCGGGATCGAGCTTGATGTCCAGAATATCCCGAAGCTGGTTGCTGATGATCGTACAGTCGGCAATGGTGACGCCGCCGGGCTTTCCGATATAGACCCTCAAAACCCATCCTACCGGTTCCCGCTGGTATTCCACATGCACGAGTTCCATTCCCTCCGCCGTGCAAAGCGGATCAGCGATATCCCGAACCATGGTTGCGATCTTTTCCGGAGTAAACGCTGCGGGTGGTCTGCCGGCCGGTTTTCCGCCTTTGTCTTTTTTTTTATGTTTTTTCATGTTCTGCTTCATTTTTGCGAAAAAATGTGCCGCGTTTTTTCGGGTACCGCCTGCCTTATCCCGCAATTTTGAATGATCCCGAACGGTTTGCAAAGCCGTCGGATCGCGGCGTTTTACGCGTGCGTCATTGTTGTTTCCGGCTTATACCCCCCTTGGGGGTCCGGCCATATGTCATGCCATATGTCATAATGACCGTATGCCATATGGTCGGGCAAATAAAAAACGGGCTTTTTGCCCGTTTTCATCTCCTGCTCTGCGTGTACGGTCCAACCCGGCCCTGAGGGTTTTCAAGCCCTTACCTTCCGGGAGGTTGATGTTGTGGAGCGGGCAACGAGATTCGAACTCGCGACACCAAGCTTGGGAAGCTTGTACTCTACCAACTGAGCTATGCCCGCTCACTCACTATGGGTCGCCCAATAAATTAGGCAACAAAAATCAATTTGTCAATATTAAAAATATAAACCGGTTATTATGTTTTTTTGCGAGCGGTGGGGAAGGCTTTTGAAAAGACGGGAGAAAACCTCGGACGTCCGTGCCGGGGCTTACTCGAGCAGGCTTCGGATGGCGACAAGTTCCCTGCGGATTTCCTCGATGACATCCGGGCGAAAAGAGGATGCGGCCGTTGTCCCGGACCGGTTTTTCAGGTGGTTTTTTGCACCCTGGATGGTAAATTTCCGGTCGTAGAGCAGGTGCTTGATCTTCAGGATTTCGTCGATATCTTTTTTGCGGTAGAGCCGCTGGCCGGATTCGCTCCGGGCCGGGCGGATGGCGGTGAACTCAGATTCCCAGAACCGCAGCACGTACCCGGCCAGTCCGGTGATGGCCGAGACCTCGCCGATCCTGAAGTAAAGCTTGTCCGGTATGGCCGTATCTGGTATGGCCGTGTCCGTTTCGGCATTGGGATTCATATGAAACTCTTACCAGATGAGGGCAGGGTGATTCAAGAGTAAATCAGTGGCAAAACGAAAACCAGAATGTTTCGTTCAGCCACTATCCTCTTGTTGAGTCGACCGGCTTTACACCGGAAGATCCGCACCGAATTCGGTAATGAGTTTTTCCGTGATTTCCTGGTGGAGCGCGCTGACCGGTTCCTCTTCCAGGGTCTTGTCGTGGGAGCGGTAGGTGATCCGGATGGAAACGCTTTTTTTGCCGGCTTTTATCGGTTTTCCGCTGTATACGTCGAAAACGAGGATGTTTTCGATAATATCCACGTTCATTTCCCCGATTTTTTGCACGATGTCCCCGGCGGGCAAGGTTTCGTCGATGATGAGCGTCATGTCCCGGGACGTGGCGGGAAAGCGCGGAACAGGAGAAAAGTTAAAGTCCTCCGGCACGAGCCCGAAAAGGCGGTCGGTAACGATTTCAAAGGCAAACACGTTCTGCCCGATGTCGTATTGTTTCCGGATCGATTCCTTGATCTCACCGACAACGCCCAGTTCCACATCCGCCGCGTGGATGGTCGCGCTCTGGCCCGGCCGGGTAAACGCGCACCGGTCCACCGGCGTTGCACGCCAGGTGACATCTCCGATGCGAAGATCCGAGAAAAGGGATTCCAGAACGCCCTTGATGTCGTAAAAATCGCACGGGGATCGTTTTTCGTGCCATGAAGCGGGTCTTCTCGCACCGGTCCAGACGGCGGCCAAAAGGCCCTGCTCCTCGGGGAGCGCTTCGGTTCCCCGGCTGTAGAACGCCTTGCCAAGCTCGAAAAGCTTCAGGTCCTTTTCCTGCCGGGACAGGTTTTTCTGGCAGGCGTCCAAAAGCGATCCGATCAGGGTCGTTCGCATAACCGACTGGGTTTCGGACAAGGGATTGAGTACGGGCAGTTCCGCATGCCGCGGGTCGCCTTCCGGAAATTCCAGGATCCCGGCGTTTTTTCCGGTGAAGCTGTAGTGGATGGCCTCGTTGAAGCCGATTCCGGCCATCCGATCCCGGAGCTGCTCCTTCAGCGTATGGCTTCGAAGCGGAGGACGGGTACGGGCCGGGATTGCCGGGTATGTCGTGGCGATGTTGTCGTATCCGGAAAGACGGGCCACTTCCTCCATGAGGTCTTCGGGGCGGATGACATCCATCCGGAAGGACGGTGCGAGCACGTCCATAATATCGAATTCACCGTGGGTATCGGATATAACGGCGCTCACTTTAAAGCCGATGGCCTGAAGCAGTCGCCCGATTTCTGAGGAATCCAGGCTTGTTCCAAGGTGCCGGTTGGTTTTTTCCGTAGACAGCCGGATCGGCTCAATGGCTTTGGGGCGGGGATACTCGTCGATGATGCCGGAATGGATTGCTCCCATGGCGATTTCCGCCATCAGGGCCGCTGCGCGGTCCATGGCGTACACGGTGCCCGCCGGGTCCACCCCGCGCTCGAACCGGTGGGATGCATCGGTTGACAATCCCAGTCTCTTGGCGGTTTTTCGTATGGAAACCGGGTCGAAATGCGCGCTTTCGATCAGGACGTTCGTCGTGGATTGGGTGATTTCCGAGTTTTCTCCGCCCATGACGCCCGCCACCGCCACGGGCGCCTTGCCGTCGCAGATCAAGAGCATGTCGTCTTCGATGGCGCGCTCTTTGCCGTCAAGTGTTACAAACGTTTTTTCGGCTTCGGACGCCCGGGTCCGGACCACGATCCGGTTATCGGCCAGACGGCCGAAATCGAATGCGTGCAGCGGCTGGCCGGTTTCCATCATCACATAGTTGGTGATATCGACAATATTGTTGATGGGTTTGAGTCCGACGGACAGCAGCCTTCTTTCCAGCCACTTCGGTGACCGGCCGACGGTGACGCCGGATAGAAGCCGGGCGGAATACCGGGGGCACATCTCGGGATTCCGGATCTCAACGGACGTTCGCTCCCGGACATCCGGTGCGTTTTGCACCGGTTCGGTATCGGGGGGCCTGAGTGTTCGCTCCGTCAGGGCGGCGACTTCCCGGGCAATGCCTATGAAGCTGAGGCAGTCCGGGCGGTTCGGGGTGAGACCGATCTCGAAGACCGTGTCGGACAGGCCCAGGGCTTCCGCAAGGGGCGTTCCGGGGCGAGTAGTGTCTTCCAGTGCCAGTATGATGGATGCGTCCGTGCCGATTCCCAGCTCCGACGCACTGCAGAGCATGCCTTCGGAGCGCTGCCCCCGGATGGTTCCGGCGGTGATTATCTCTCCGGCGGGAAGGACGGTACCGGGTGCCGCATAAGCCGCGTTCATGCCGGAGGTCACGTTGGGTGCGCCGCAAACGATTGAAACAACGGCGTTTCCCGTATCCACCTTGCAGCATTTCAGACGGTCCGCATCGGGATGCGCCCGGACCTCCAGGACTTTTGCGCATACCACGCCGGCCAGATGCGTCCAGGGGTCGGATACGGCCTCGACTTCAAATCCGGACATGGTCAGCATATCTGCCAGACGGGCTGGCTCCGTGTCAATATCCACGTACTGGGTGAGCCAATCAAGGCTGATCTTCATTTTAAAATTGCCTCAAAAACCTGATGTCACTTTCGAAGAACATCCGGAGATCGCTGATGCCGTATTTAAGCATGGCAATGCGCTCCACGCCCATGCCGAAGGCAAATCCCTTGTATTGTTCCGTATCGTAGCCGACGTTTTCAAAGACCGCCGGGTGGACCATGCCGCATCCGAGTACTTCCAGCCAGCCGGTCCGGGAGCATACCTTGCAGCCGTCTCCCTTGCAGATAACGCACCGGATATCCACCTCCGCGCTAGGCTCCGTAAAGGGGAAAAAGCTGGGCCGGAAGCGAAGGGCGGTGTCCGTATCGAACATTTGGCGGGCAAACAGGGTGAGAAGACCTTTTAGATCCGCAAACGACGATTGCTCGTCAACCAGAAGCCCCTCCACCTGGTGGAACATGGGCGTATGGGTCAAATCGGAATCGCATCGGTATACTTTCCCCGGGGCCACGATCCGGACCGGCGGCCTGCAGGCTTCCATGTAACGGACCTGGATGGGCGAGGTGTGGGTGCGAAGGACGATGTTGTCCGAAACGTAGAACGTATCCTGCATGTCCCGCGCCGGATGGTTTTTCGGTATGTTCAGCGCTTCGAAGTTATAGTAGTCGGTCTCCACCTCGGGACCTTCCGCGATGTCAAAGCCCATTCTCTCGAAAACGGCGCAGATTTCGCGCGTGATCCTTGTGACGGGGTGGATGGTGCCGTCCGGCACCGGCCGGCCGGGAAGGGATACGTCCACGGCGTCGGCAGGTCCTTTTCGCCTGGACAGCTGGCCAATGGCATCCTCCACGGCCGCTTCAATAGCCTTTTTCGCCTGGTTGGCCTTTTTGCCCGCTTCGGGGCGCTGATCTGCGGGCAGCTTCGGGATATCCCTCAAATACTGGGTCACCAGCCCTTTGCGCCCGATATAGCGGACGGAAATCGTCCTGACCTGCTCGATGTCCGCTGCCTTTTCGATTTCCGACAGCGCATCGGTTTTGATCTGTTCGATTGATTTTTCCACTTTGACAATGTATCCGATTGCTGAAGGTGCTGCCTGAAGGCCTCTGTCCAACCACGTGTTCGTCCCTATGGCTCATCACTGATGGTTTAGGAGACCGATAGAGATCCGGGGCAGTATGTTGTGCATCCTGTTTGCCGGACCGGTCTGCCTGTCGGCCTGAGGCCCGGCCGATCGTTTATCAGTTGCTTTCGGAGGCCGCGGCAGCGATTTTGGAAAATGCGTACGGATCGGATACCGCCAGTTCCGCAAGTACCTTGCGGTCCAGTTCGATTCCGGCTTTTTTCATGCCGCTGATAAGTTTGCTGTAGCTGAGGTTGTTCATTCTGGAAGCCGCATTGATGCGAATGATCCAGAGCCTCCGGAATTCGCGTTTTTTAACCTTGCGGTCCCGGTATGCATACATCAGTGCCTTGTCCACGGAATCCGCGGCCGTGCGGAAGAGTTTGCTCCGGCCGCCGCTATATCCCCGTGCCAGCTTCAGTACCTTTTTACGGCGATGCCTCGCCTTGAATCCTCTTTTGACTCGCAT
>SLJY01000084.1 GCA_007134875.1 Desulfobacterales bacterium | reverse complement strand
ATCCCGAAACCATGCCCGTAAGCCCGGAGGCGGCCACCGCCGCCTTGGCCGGCCCGCCACGGAATCCGCCCAGGGCGGAAAATGCCACATCGATAAAGTATTTCCCTCCCCCGGCCTTGTCAAGAAGGGCACCGAACAACACGAACAGAAATACAAAGTCCGTTGCGACCCCCAGTGGCACGCCGAAGATGCCGGTAGTGGAAAGATACATGTCGCTGATCACGAAATCCAGGGGGATTCCCCTGTGGCGCAGGATTTCCGGCAAATGGGGGCCAGCGAAATTGTAGGCCAGAAACAGCATGGCCAGCACCGCCAGGGCCGGTCCCAGGCACCGGCGTGCGGCCTCCAGGAGCAGCACGATAAGGACGGTACCCATCCATATATCCGTTATGGAGGGCATGCCCTGGCGGAACACCAGGTTGTCATAATCCCACCATATATAAAGCGCCCCGGACACCGCGAACACCGCAAGGACTATATCATAGAAGGGAATGCGCGTCCGAAGGGGCTTTTCGGAGATCCGGGGAATGATTTTCCGGGACCACCTGATCCAGAAAGGCGGCTCGTGCCTGTTATAAGCCGGATACACCAGAAAGGCCAGGCCTATGGCGAACCCCAGGTGCCATGCCCTGGCGATATGACTGTTGATGGGGTGGTTGGCGATATAGAGCTGGTAAAGGGACCATCCGATGCAAAGCCCGACGATGACACCCCGGCTGATAATCCTTTCGGGGTTTCTGGAGCCCGCCTTTACCACGTTCGCCACAGCCTCCGGGACTTTCTCCGCGCCTTCGGCATCAGGGCTTTTCTCATCCCGGTTCGGCAGGAATTCCTCGTGCGCCATATACCACCCGTCTTTCGGGGTCAAAAACAGCGTTGCTGAGACACAAACTGAGCGTTTCAGATTTTTATAGCTGAAACGCTCAGTTCGGGTGAAAAGGGGTCACAAACAATTGACAGGATAAAATGGGCGGGTTTCAGTCGGATTTCTGATTATTTTCAGAAATCTAAACCGGACAATCAATCAAAGCCAGCCTCTCTCCCTGTAGTATTTTTCAGCGCCGGGATGGAAGGGGGCGGAAAGCCCCTGGAGCATCTCCTCCGGGTTAAGATGCCTGAAGGCTGCATGGGATGCCTTGAGCTCCTCCAGGTTCTCGAAAACGGCCTTGACCATATCGTATACCACATCATCGGCCACGTTCCGGTTCGTTATCACCGTGGCGGTGACCGCGTAGGTCTCCACGTCGTAATCAACCCCCCGGTAGGTGCCGGCAGGGATTTTCGTCATAATGTAGTAAGGATTTTCATCGACCATTTCGCGGATTTTTTCATGATTCAACGGGATCATGCGGATATCCACGGAGGTCGCAGGTTCTTCGATGGCCGCGCTGGGGTTTCCCACGGTGTAGAAGAATGCGTCGATCTTCCGGTCAACAAGAGCCCTGGAGGCCTCGTGCTGCTGAAGCCCCTCGGCCCGGATGTCACGATTCTCGTCAATGCCGTAGATCCGCAGCACATCTTGGGCGTTGTGCCGCTGACCCGATCCGGGATTGCCGATATTGACGCGCTTGCCCTTGATATCCGCCACGTTTTCAATGCCGGTATCCTTGCGGGTCACCAGCATGACCGTTTCCGGGTGCATGCTGAAAACGGAGCGCAGGTCTTCCATCGGCCGCCCCTCCCAGTCCGCCTTACCGTGATACGCCTGCCAGTTGCGGTCCGACTGGGCGACACCGAAATCAAAGGCTCCCCGCTCGATTGCGTTGATGTTGAACACGGAGCCGCCGGTGGGCCGGCCCACGTAATTGTAGTTTTCACCCTGGTATTTGTTCATGAGGCCGCTGATCTGCAGGGCTACCTGGTAGTAGACGCCCGTGATCGATGCGCCGCCGAACAAGATGTCCTGGGCGGCCTTTGCGGAAGGGGCTGCCGTAAGAAGCCCTGCAATGGCGACAAGCGAAACGATGATGCGTTTGAATGACATGGTGCTTTCCTCCTGTGTCGGGTTGTGGAAACGATCAGGGCGTGTTTCTCTGCATTGCCCGGTTCTCAGAAAACGATGCCAATCGTTTGCAGTCAGGCTGCAAATCAACCTTTTCAGTTTTTGACGACTTTGTAAAAAGTCCAATATCTGCATTACGCGCAATTTCTCAGAATTTCACGTACGCCAAGCACTCTGCATTCCTCGAAATTACGCAAGCCTTGATTCGAACTTTTTACAAAGTCGTCAGATCGCGACTTTTACGAGTGCATCAGTTTTCGGGTATTACGTATTTTTCAAAGGCAAACGGCTTTCCCGCCCGGTCTTCTTCCCGGGGATCCGGATAGAGAACCGTCTCCCCGCTCCAGGGTTTTTGCAGGACCAGCTGTTCACCTTCCCGGCCCGTGACATTGTCGCGGTGAAGGGGAATCTTGCCGCCGGCGGTGGCGATGTAGCGGGGGATGGCATCGCCGGAAATGTTTCCGTACATGGATTCGATAATATCGCGGCCCGTTTCGACGGGAACCCGCAGGTGGGCGAACTGGGGATTCCGGTAGCTGCAGTTGAACACGTAATAAGGGCGCACGTATGCTTCCTGGATAGTCTCCGACAGCTTCCACATTTTGACCCGGGTATCATTGATGCCCCGCAGAAGAACGGCCTGGTTCAGGATCGCAGCAACCCGGTTGGACAGCTTCCTGAACGCATCCCGGGAGACAGGCGTTATCTCCCGTGCGGTGTTGATCTGGGTCACCACCCGCAGCGGTTTGCGGTCGCTGCTTTGTTCCAGGATATCCAGAAGCGCCTCGTCGATCCGCTGGGGCGTGGTTACCGGTATACGGGATCCCAGGCGCTTCAGGCGCACATGATCTATTTCGTCGAGTTCCTGCAAAAGCCATTTCAGCAGGTCGTTGGGCAGGACAAACGCATCGCCCCCGGTCACAAGTACATCCCTAATGGAATGATTTTCCCGGATATAGTCCAGGGCTTCCCGGTATGCATCCTTGCTGTAGATGCGGTCCTTTTTGCCGATATGGGCGATCCGCAGGCAGTGGGTGCAGTACATGCCGCACATGTTGGTCGCCTTGATTGTGACCACTCGGGGATAGAACTGGTCGATAAGCCGGGCCGGTGAATGGTCGGCGGCAACGGGCGGGATCTCTTCCCCCGCGTTGTCCACCATTTCGCCGGTGGGAACGGACTGGAGCAATATGGGATCATTGACTTCGCCCGGCATGATGAGACTTGTGTAATAGGGCGTCAGGCGCATCCGGTAGCGGCGTGTCACCCGCCGGATGTCCGCCACGGCCTTTTCGGGAAGATCGAGTATGCGCGAGAGCGTATCGATCGATTCAATGGCGAACTTCAACTGCCCGGAAAATGAATCCCAGTCTTCCGAGCCCATTTTCAGAACGCTTCTGATCCGTTTCTGATTTTCCGCGATGGCATCCCGGAGTTCGATCCCGCTGGGTGCCTCCACCGGATGCCGATTGAGATAATCCGCACATCGCTTTTCTGCCTGCCCGACAATGGACAGGGACCGGTCCACCCGGCCGCCGATGGTCACGCCGTGCTCGTCTATCGATTCGTGCTTTTCCGCCAGCAGCAACAGCGCCGCTTCCTCCAATCCGGCTTCGGGATCCAGCGCTGGCGGGGACAGACCTTTTTCCTGTTTCATTTTCTGCAGAAAAACAAACAGATCCACAATGGGCCGGGTCCGGTTTGTCTCCCAGGCTTTTTGAAGAAGCGCATGAAAGGCTTCGTTTTCCCGATCCGTCAGCTGATGCTTTTCTTGCTCTGCGGGTTCAAAAAGCCCCTCAATAAGCGCACGGGTGAACGCGTCAGGCTTCCATTGCATATCGGTTTTCATAACGGACCTCATTCTTCCGTTGAAACGGAGCGAAAAAGCAGTTCCTTGCCGGCCCGGATATCCGATTCGAGCCATTCCCGCCGCCTGGATACCGCGGCGATTCTTCCTACAAAAGTCCCCGGTTCGGCCGTAAGACCCTGCCCCAGATGCTCCATGACGATCATGCCGTGCTCCAGAGCGTTGCCAGCAACCTGCCGGAAGAGATCCCGCTCATCGAAGGCCTGGGGAATGAAGGTGCGAACCAGAACCTCCCGGTCGGTCTTGTAATTATACGTCCTCCAGCACAGACCATCCGGGTTGTCTGAGAGCTCGACCGCGTTTTCCGGAAACCGCCCCTCCGTGACGGCATAAAATTCCAGCTCAGGAAGGGAAGGGGCACCCTGCGGCAGAAGATGCTCCAGGATGCAGGCCATCTCCATGGTGGTTCCCTGCTTTCGGGCGTTGAGTTCCACGAAATGAACCCGGTCGTTTTCGTCTACAATGAAATCGCATCCATAAACCCCGCGATACCCGCTTTGGCCCAACATCCGGCCGACCGAGCGTGTATGGCGTTTCAGTATCTCCTGAATATCCGGAGAAAGGGCCGACGGAAATACCGATCCCCGGAACTTGTTGCCGCCTTCGATTTCCTGGTCCGCCACGGCGACGATGAACACGTCCTCCGGTCCCGCCGCAATCCCCAGCACCGTTGGATCATATAGATGCGGAATATAGCGGCTGACCAGGTACTCCGAATCGGGATACATCATGTTACCGCCCAGATCCTCGTTGCTTAAGGTAATGAAACTGTTCATTCCTGCCGCCGAGTATGGCTGGCTTACAAAAATGCCGTTTTTCCAGCAGGCGCGGAGGTTGGTCGTGGTTTGGACCAGTTCGTTGTACCCATTGCAGGTCCGGAAGTCGATGACCGGAATATCCGTATTTTTCAGAGCTTCCAGCTGGTAGCGCTTGTTGTTCCAGCGGTGGGCCGCCTCCCCGTCCGGCCCCAGCAGAACGACGCCGGGAATCCGGGGAAGCGTCAACTCCGGCCTGGACTCGTATACATGCACATAAACCGTTTCCTGGCGTTGCAGCAGGGAGCGGATCAAGCGGTGAACGGTTTCCGATTCGGATACCCTGGTGCAGAACGCTTCCGCGGAAACGCGGCAGCAGACCCGTTTTCCGCTCTCGGCAGCACGTTCACGGCTGCGGGGATTGATGACAAGTATGTTTCTGTGGGGATAGGTTGCCAGAACATCCGGCAAAATGGAGATGAAATCGAAGCGGGTCTCAAACTTACGGCTCAGAAAATCCCGCAAAAGCGGATTCAGGCAGTCGGCCTTCAGTTCTCCGACGTACAAAAAGTAACGGGTATCCGGATCGATATCCAGGTCCGAGTAAATCACATCGTCTGTGGCTTGTTCCGGGACTTGCATGGAGTCGTACTCCAAAAATCAGGGAAGCGCATCGTGCACCTTGTTTATTCCGCTTAAAACCCCAAGAGGCATAAGTCAAGCTTTTTGTGCCATCCCGGGGGACACTTTGTAAAATATAGGAAAAATTCATAAAAGAAAAAAGCATAACCAGCAGATCAAACAGATTGACACAGATGATAACCTGCTAAAAACAAATAATATATTTATTCAAATTAATCGTTTAGGGTTTTCTGGTTCTTTTTCCCGGAGAATTTCTTCGGTGGCATCGGCCGCCCCGTCTCGTTATCATTACTTTCAATGGCTATAATCCATTTGCAAAGCCTTCGGATCGCGACTTTTTGCGAGTGCATCAACCACTTCACTTCAATGGAAATACCGTGAACGACCAATTGTTCGATGCCGTGATACTGGATCTGGACGGGGTGATCACCCACACCGCGGAACTGCATATACTCGCCTGGACGGAACTGTTCGACCGGCTCCTTAACCGGCTTGATACTGGCAAAGACCACCCGCAGCTCCCGTTCAGCCGGGAAGACTATCTCGCCTTCGTGGACGGAAAACCCCGTTATGACGGAATAGGATCCTTTCTGGACAGCCGGGGCATCCACCTGCCCTATGGCGCGCCGGGCGACCCGCCGAGCGAAGAAACCATATGCTCCCTGGGGAATCGGAAAAACGAAATTTTCAACGATCTGCTGGAAACCCGTGGAGCGACCGTCTTTCCCACCAGCGTCGTGCTGATCGAAAGCCTGAAGCAGCAAGGCATCAAGGTCGGTGTGGCCTCTTCCAGCAAAAATTGCAGGCGTATCCTGAAATCCACTGGCCTGATCGACCTGTTCGACGTCCGTATCGACGGGGAGGTATCGGAGCAGCTGGGCCTTTCCGGCAAGCCGGCGCCGGACATATTCACGACCGCCTGCGACCGCCTCGGCGTACCGTACCACCGCGCCGTGGTTGTGGAGGATGCCGTGTCCGGGGTCATTGCCGGCAGGGACGGCCGATTCGGACTTGTCATCGGCGTGGCCCGGGAAACCGGTCCCGCCCTGCTGCTGAAAAACGGCGCGGACCTGGTGGTGAAGGACCTTGGCGAAATCGGCGTGGAGGATATCCGGCGATGGTTCGAGAGCGGGCTTGCAGCCGACATGTGGTGCATAACATACCACGACTGCGATCCCGGATCGGAAAGCACCCGGGAGGCGCTTCTGACTGTTGGAAACGGCTACCAGGGTACCCGGGGGGCTATGGAGGACGCAGCCGGCAAGCCATCCTATCCCGGCACCTACATCGCCGGGCTCTACAACCGCCTGACGTCAAAAATCGGCGGCAGGGAATTGGAAAACGAGGATTTCGTCAATGCCGTCAACTGGATACCGGTCTCGTT
>SLJY01000125.1 GCA_007134875.1 Desulfobacterales bacterium | reverse complement strand
TGAAGGAAAACGGCATCGAAACCGAGCATGTACAGCTTGGCGGCAGCCATCTGAAAGGGTGCATTGCCTGTTACAAGTGCTTTGAAAAACAAAACCGGCGATGCTCCGTAAAAGACGACTATCTCAACGAGGCCCTGGAGAAAATGGAATCATCGGACGGCATTATCCTGGGGTCGCCCACCTATTTCGCCAATGTGAGCACCAATACCAAATCCCTTATTGAACGAGCCGGCCTGGTGGCCAAGGCCAACAACGATATGTTCGCCCGGAAGGCCGGCGCGGCAGTGGTGGCGGTCCGCCGCTCCGGTGCAATCCACACCTTCAATGCCATAAACCAGTTTTTTCTTATCAGCGGAATGGTTGTGCCGGGATCCACCTACTGGAACATCGGCATCGGCATGGATCCGGGGGATGCGGCAGGCGACGCCGAAGGCGTGCAGACCGTGAAAAAGCTGGGTGCGAACATGGCCTGGCTGCTGGAAAGGATCCGATAGGGCAGGGCGCTGCTACTGATGCCTACAGCCCTATCCATGCATAGATTTTGTTCATGTCGATATGATTCCGGACGGCCGCCGCCAGGCGGTCGAAAGCGGGTTCCAGGTCGTAGATTCCGGTTACCCGATTTTTCGGGGCAAGCCCTTTCCGGCTGCGCAGACTGTCGATAAACCACCTGCGGAAGCGGTCGTCATCGAAGATGCCGTGGAGGTAGGTGCCCCATACCAGGCCGGTTTCCGCGCGGGCCCCCTCGCTTCGGCCGTCCTCTGTTTCGAGCAGCGGGAATGCGCCGTGGCGGGTTATGCCGTGGTGAATCTCGTAGCCGATGACGGAAAGCCCCGATGCCCGGTGGCTGGCCCGGGTGCGGGTAAGGGTCTTGCCTGGAGCAAGAATCGTTTCCACATCCAGCAGACCGAGACCAAATGCGGCCTCCCCGTCCGATTCGATACCGTGGGGGTCGGAAATCTGTTCTCCGATCAACTGGAATCCGCCGCAGATGCCGACAATCTCGATATTCCCGGAGCCTGCCGCCGCGTGAATGGCCCCGGCAAGACCGCTCTGGCCCAACCAGGCCGCATCGGTCATAACGTTTTTACTCCCCGGCAGGATGACGGCGTCCGCGCCGGAAAGCGCCTCCGGGCGGCGCACAAAGAAAAGGGAAACGTCGTCTTCGCAGGCAAAGGGATCGAAATCCGTGAAGTTGGAGATATGGGGCAAATCCACCACGGCGATTTGCACGCAGCCGCCGGGGTCGGCGGTTTTTACGCGCGGGCGTTCCTTCAGGCTTACGGAATCCTCCTCGGGGAGTCCCAGTTTTTCGAGGTACGGAACCACGCCGATGACGGGGCGCTTGGTGTGCCGGTGCGTATACTCCAGGGCGTCGCCCAGAAGGGACGCGTCACCCCGGAACTTATTCACCACGAACCCGGCCACGAGCTCGCGCTCCCACTCGGCGAGCACTTCCATGGTCCCTACGAAGGAGGCGAACACGCCGCCCCGGTCGATATCGCCCACGATCAGCACGGGGGATCCGGCATAGCGTGCCATGGCCATGTTGACGATGTCGTGATGCTTGAGGTTCACTTCTCCGGGGCTTCCGGCCCCTTCCAGGACGATGGCGTCGTACTCGGCGCTGAGCTCGTCGTACGCCCTACGGACCGCGGCCCCCGCCTTTTCCTTGTAGTCCACGTAAGCGGCGGCCTTCATGGTGCCTTCGGGAAACCCGTTTACGATCACCTGGCTGCCGGTTTCCGACGAGGGTTTGAGCAGCACGGGGTTCATGCGCACGTCCGGCTCGATTTTCGCCGCTTGGGCCTGGACCACCTGCGCGCGTCCCATTTCGCCGCCGTCTCTTGTGACAAAGGAGTTGAGCGACATGTTCTGGGCCTTGAACGGGGCGACACGCACGCCGTCGTCGAGAAGGATGCGGCAGAGCGCCGCGGCCAGTATGCTTTTTCCGGCATTGGAACTGGTTCCCTGGAGCATGATTGCAGGGGTTTGCTTTGCTTTCTTTTTTATGGACTGACGATCGTGCTCCGGGTGTCCGAAAGTCCGCCGGAGGGCGGAGATCAGCCGACGGTTGTCCCGGGATGTCCGGACGGCTATACGGAAGAACCGGCTGTCCAGGTATTCGTAATTGTCGCAGACCCGGACGGCAATGCCGTGCTCCCGGAGCAGGGCAGCCGCCAGGGTGTTGGCGTCGGTTTCCGGCCGGTCGATGCGCACAAAAAGGAAGTTGGCATCTCCGGGGTAGACGAAAAGCCCGTCAATGATCGAGAGTTCACGAAACAACGTCCGGCGTTCCTCTGCGACAAGCGACCGCGTTCGGGCAAGGAATTCCGTATCCCCGAGGGCGCGTTCAGCGGCCGCCTGGGCCAGCATGTTGACCGGCCAGCAGGGCTGTTTGGCCGCCACCGCACCGGCAATCTCCGCATCGGCAAGAGCAATTCCCATGCGCAATCCCGGAAGGGCGAAACTCTTGGTCAGGGAGAGCAGCACAACGACGTTTTTCGGCCGCCGGATGGAAAGCGAGTCGAAGTTTTCCACGAAATCGCCGAATGCCTCGTCAACGACAAAGAGGCTGCCGGGAAACCGCTTTGCCAGGCTGCGGATCGCCTCGCCTTCCGGGGTGTGTCCGGTGGGATTGTTCGGCCGGCAGATGAAAACCAGGGCGGCGCCGTTGAAGGGATCAGCGCCAAGCGTTTCGGCAAGGGCATGGGTATTCAGCGCGAATCCTTCCGATTCGGCCGTTGCCATGGCGTGCGGGATCACGCTGGCAGCCTCGCACGCCTGGGTATAATCCACATAGGTGGGCGACGGAATCAGGGCATTGGAAAACCCGGCGGCGGCCGGCAGCAGGGAGATGATTTCCGCGGTACCGTTGCCGCAGATGACTTCTGATGCATCCGCCCCGTAGCGAACGCCAGCGGCTTCCACCAGCGTACTTGAGCCGGGATCCGGGTAATTGATAAGCCCGGAGATCAATGATGATGCCAGGGGGCGCAGCCAGTCCGGGAACCCCAGCGGGTTGATGTTGGCCGAAAAATCTAGAATCTCTTCCGGGCGGCGGCCCGAGGCGGCGGCAAGCCGGGTCAGGTTGCCGCCGTGCCGGTTATGCGGGTCGGTGCTCATGGTTATCTATCTTCTTTCGGGTTGGCATTGATGATGCCGACCTCGTCAAAGGTCTTGATTTCGGATAGGATTCGGGTTGCGGCATCCATCAGCTCCATGGCCATGGCTGCGCCGGTTCCTTCCCCAAGCCGGAACCCCAGGTCCAGAAGCGGGCGGAGGCCTAAGCGCTCGTGCATGTACCGGTGGCCGATTTCCTGGGAGCGGTGCCCAGCAAACAGGTACGCCCGGGCCGCGGGCGCGAGTTCGCATGCGATCAGCGCCCCTGCGGTGGATATCAGCCCGTCGCAGACCACGGGAGCGCCCCGTGCGGCAGCACCGATGACCAGGCCCCCCAGTGCCCCGATCTCGAATCCGCCGATCCTGGCAAGAACGCCCACGGGGTCCTCAGGGTCCGGAGCGTTGACGGCGATTCCCTTTTCGATTGCCCGGATTTTGCGCTGCAAGCCCTCGTCATCCACGCCTGTTCCGCGACCTGTCAGCTCCGGGATCGGAAGACCGGAATAAACGGCGATAATGGCTGAAGAGGATGTGGTGTTTCCGATTCCCATATCGCCGGTGCCGATCAGATCCACGCGGCTTTCGGCAAACAGTTCATCCACGATGGCGATCCCGGCTTCCAGGGAGGCGATGGCTTCCTCCCGGCTCATGGCGGGGCCTTTTGTGAAGTTTGCCGTGCCGCGGCCGATTTTTTTGTGAAAGATGGGGAGCTCCGGCTCAAAGTCATGGGCAACGCCGATGTCGGCCGCCCGGACCTCCGCACCGGCATGGCGAGCCAGCACGTTGATGGCCGCACCGCCGTCCACGAAATTGTATACCATCTGCGGGGTGACTTCCCGGGGAAAGCGGCTGACGCCTTCTTCCACCACACCGTGGTCGCCCGCGCAAGTGACGATCACCTTGCGTGAAAGCCGTACATCGATTGTGCCAGCAATGGCGGCAAGTCTCGCCGAAAGTGACTCCATCGTCCCAAGGCTTCCGGCGGGTCTTGCCTGGTTTCCCAGGCGTTCTTCGGCTTTTGATTTAATCGTTTCATCCGGGGGGCCGATTGCGCTGATGCATTGGTCGAGCACTGTCATTATTTTGTTCCTTTCGGCAAAGGGGGATTGGGTTATATCCCCAGTTATTCTTGATTGTTATTTCAGGCGAAGGGGGATTCCGCAGGAAACCAGATACGCTGCATCCGCCCGCATCGCCGCTTTCCGGTTCAAAAAACCCGCCAAGTCCCGAAACAGCCGTGAAACGGGGTCCGGCGGAATTAGGCCCAGACCCACTTCGTTGGTCACCAGCACAAGATCGCACGGCGGCGCGTCAAGCGCTTTGAAAAAAGCGGTGATGGCGGGTGAATCTTCCCGGTCCGCGCCTTGATGGTGCATGAGGTTTCCCAGCCAGACCGTCATGCAGTCAATAACAGCAACGCCGGGTCCTTCCGGCAGGCTTCGGATTGCACCGGCCAGATCCAGCGGTTCCTCGATGGTGGAAAAGCGCTGCTGTCTTTCTTCCCTGTGCCGACGGATGCGCTCTTCGAATTCAGGGTCCATGGCCTGGGCCGTTGCGATGAAAAGGCGTGTTTCATACGCTTCCGCAAGTTCCAGGGCAAAAGCGCTCTTCCCGCTTCGGGCCCCTCCCGTGACCAAAGTGATAGCGGGTGCCGCGGTGTCTGATCGGTTCATAGGGCGTTTTCCAAAACATCCAGCGATGTTTTCAGGTCCTTTTGGCTGAAGATTTCAAGGGTCAGCACCCGCGGCGTAGCCCTATCCGCTTGCAGGGCGGAAAGGATCCGGTGCAGCACGCCGCCGTCCATGTGCCCGATATCGACGTGGTCGCGCCCCGCCCCGTCGACCCCGTGGAGATGGATGATCCTTGTGTGGCCTATCCATTCCGCCAGGTCGGCATCTACATTCCGGCCGGTCAGCAGCAGGTGCCCGATATCCATGCAGACCGAGCAGTGCTTTTCGCGAACCAGGGGAAACACATTAGAAAAATCGTAAGAGAGGGTCTCCACGCACAATCGCTCCGGATCGGCGCGGTCGGCCAGTTCGTCGATGGTTTTTGCGCATTGGGCCGTCCAGTGCTCCCATTTTCGGACATTATCCGCAGGGCAGCCCGCCGGCGGATCGTTTAAATGAACGACCCACCCGAAGGGGGTAAGCGGCTCCATGCGGTCCATGACCCGGAGCCATTTTTCGGCACTGCGCTTTCTTTCGGCTTCGGCCTCCGCACCGGGGTATACATCCAGCGGCAGGTGAACGGTCACGGTCATTTGCGCATCTTCCAGGATGCGGCCCATTTCCCTGACGTCCGCCGCTTCGGGCAGGTTGGAGAATTCGTCCGACTCGAAGAGCACCAGTTCGACATCTTCGACGATGTCTTTCAGATAGCGCAGGTTCGGAAGGATGTCGTTCGGGATGATGTAGGACGTCGTGCCGATGCGGCAGGCCGTGTTCGTTTTTCGCCAGGTTTTCCGAAAATGTTTCATTGTGTTCCTTACAGCAAGAGGATGCACATTGTGCATAATACGATCGTTTCCGTAATCTCGGTTAGCGCACCCAGTGTATCTCCGGTTATGCCGCCGATTTTTTTCATGCAGAAAACGTTGAAGCCCAAGGCTGCGGCAACGGCGGCAAGAAGGCCCGTGATCCCGGCAGTGCCTCCGAAGGCGGCGGCTATCAGTAGGCCGGAAATGGCTGCGATCGCGATGCGATGGGGCGCGTGCTCCGCAAGGAACACGGACGCAAGGCCGCCTTCCTTTCTTGCATAGGGAGCCATTCCCATGGTGATCACCTGGGCCGAGCGGGCGACCGCGGCGGCAACGATCAGCGTCCGAAGTCCATCGACAGGCCCGAGCGTGGATAGGGCGGACCACTTCAGACCCAGCACGGCAAACAGGCCGATTACGCCCATGGTACCGATCCGGCTGTCGCGCATGATCTCCAGGACCTGCTCACGCGGCCGGGCGCTCCAGAAGCCGTCGGCGGTGTCGGCCACGCCGTCGGCATGGAAAAAACCGTTGAAACCGGAAAGCGCCAGCACCGCCAGCAATCCGGCCATCGTGGCCGGAAATCCAAGGCCATGGGCCGCCAGAAAAACCAGTCCGGCACCGGCGCCGCAGACGAATCCCGCTGCGGGAAACCAGGCAAGCGATTGTTTCATGTCTTCTTCGGAAACCGCTGCCGGTATGGGGAGGATGGTTAAAAATTGAAGCGCCGCCGCCAGCGGCCGGAAATCCGGGATCCATCTGTTGTTTTTCATCTGCGCGCCATGTCCTTTCATGTTTCGGACAAAAAAACCCGGCAATCCTTTTCGGAAAGCCGGGACCCGCACCGTTTGCCGCAATTGTTTTTCAAATGTCCGGCAGACGGAAAATCCGGCCCCGGGCAGTACAAAAACAGCGTGATTCGACCTCCGCATGCATTTCCGCGGCATGCGAGGATATGAAAAAGACGTCTTCTGGCTCTTGGGTCATCCTACTCTCCCCGCCTTCCCGACCCGGGGTTTCCGGGCAGTGGCCATGTGGGGATTTCGTCGCCAATTACAGCGGCGGGTCCGCCAGGGA
>SLJY01000011.1 GCA_007134875.1 Desulfobacterales bacterium | reverse complement strand
ATGCCACACGCTTTCGGACCGGCTGCCGGGTGCTTTGAAAAAAGTCGGCCTGCCGGAATGATGAAAGCGGCGGTCAAAACCCAAAAAAGGAGTGTGTCAATGGCTTACGTCACAATGAAGGAAATGCTCGAAGCCGGTGTCCATTTCGGACATCAGACGAGGAAATGGAACCCGAAGATGAAAAAATACATCTTCGGCGCCCGAAACGGCATCTACATCGTCGACCTGCAGCAGACGGTCCGTATGTTCCGGGATGCCTACGATTTTATCGTCAAAACCGTTGCAAACGGAAAACCCGTGCTGTTCGTCGGAACCAAGAAGCAGTCCCGGGAAGCGATCTACGAGGAGGCCAACCGGTGCGAGATGTTCTATGTTCATAACCGCTGGGTGGGCGGCATGCTGACGAATTTTCAGACCATCCGGAAAAGCATTGATCGCCTCAACTACCTTAATACCATCGAAAACGACGGCACCATCAATATGTATCCCAAAAAGGAACGGATCTACATGCTCAAGGAAAGGGAGAAGCTCGACAGCACCCTGGGCGGCATCCGTTCCTTAAACAATCTGCCCGGCGCCCTTTTCGTAATCGATCCGAAGAAGGAGGCCATTGCCGTCAAGGAAGGCCAGCGCCTTGGGATTCCGGTGGTCGCCGTGGTGGATACCAACTGCGACCCGGATCCCATCGACTACATCATTCCCGGCAACGATGACGCCATCCGGTCCATCCGGCTGATGGTTTCCAAAATGGCCGATGCATGCATCGAGGGCGCCGAGCGTCGCGCCGAAAAGGAACAGGCCGATGCGGACAAGGAAACCGCGGCGGCATCCGGAAAGGCGACCGACTTCAGAAAAGACCGGATGGCCGCCGGAGACGATGAAAAAGGTCCGGTTGTCGAAGTGATCCGAAAGGCTGTTTCCGGTGAGCCCAATGTACAGGAATCTGTTGAAACCAGCGAAGAAGTTGTAAATACAGGAGAATAATAATGACAAGCGTTAGCGCGGAAATGGTAAAGAAGCTCCGGGATCGCTCCGGTGCGGGTATCATGGACTGCAAGGAGGCCCTTACGGAATGCGTGGGAGACCTGGAAAAAGCGGCGGACTACCTCCGGAAGAAGGGGCTTGCAACCGCACGGAAACGGGCCGGCCGCGTCGCCGGAGAAGGGGTCATCCAGTCCTATATCCACATGGGGGGCAAGATCGGCGTCCTCGTGGAGGTCAACTGCGAGACGGATTTTGTGGCAAAAACCGACGAGTTCAAGGAATTCGCAAGAAACATCGCGATGCACATCGCCGCCTCCAATCCCCTGGGCGTGCTACCCGAAGACATTCCGGAGTTATTTGTTGAAAAGGAAAAGCAGCTTTACCGGGATCAGGCGCTCGAGGCCGGCAAGCCTGAAAATATGATCGAAAAGATCGTCGAAGGCAAGATGAATAAATTTTTCAAGGAATCCTGCCTCATGAACCAACTGTATGTGCGGGATACCAACCTGACCATTTCCGACGTGATCAATGAAATGATCGCAAAAACAGGCGAAAAAATAACCATTCGCCGCTTTGCACGGTTCCAGATCGGCGAGGATCTGGAATAAGGCGTCCCGTGCGGCTTTTGCCAATATCTTTCATCTGCAGCGAGGCGGTTCAACGTGGAAGAATCAAAATACCGGCGGGTGCTTTTGAAGCTGAGCGGCGAGGCCCTGATGGGGGAATCCCGCTACGGAATCGAACCGGAAACCCTTGCCTACGTGGCCGGGGAGGTTAAGGAGCTCGTCGATCTCGGCGTGCAGGTCGCCCTCGTGGTCGGCGGAGGCAATATTTTTCGTGGAATGGCGGCCAGCTCCAAGGGAATGGATCGGGCCTCGGCGGATTACATAGGCATGCTGGCCACTGTCATGAACAGCCTTGCCCTCCAGGGGGCACTGGAAAAGCAGGGTATCCAAACCCGGGTTCTATCGGCCATATCCATTCACCAGGTATCCGAGCCATATATCCGGCGCCGGGCAGTGAGGCACCTTGAGAAGGGGCGGGTCGTCATTTTCGCCGCCGGTACGGGAAATCCATACTTCACCACGGACACTGCCGCGGTGCTCCGTGCAGCGGAGATCCATGCGGAGGTGCTTCTCAAGGCCACCAAGGTGAACGGCGTGTATGATATGGATCCGGTTGCCAACGCCGACGCCCGGTTTATCGATACCATCAGCTACATGTCCGTACTGGAGCGGCGGCTGCATGTCATGGACTCCACGGCGGTTTCCCTTGCAATGGAGAACGATCTGGAAATGATTGTATTCAACCTGAAGGTGCCCGGCAACATCCGTAACGTGGTTTGCGGAGATATGTCCATCGGAACGCATATCTACGAGGCCGGAATGGATGCCGGGTAAGCCTGATACGCACGCCTAAAAAGCCTGACTGATGTGTTTGTGAAATGATACGACGGGCCGCCGGCTGCCGGCCGCATGATTAAGGAAGCCGGATGGATTCAACGGGATGAAACTTTCTTAAGGAAAATGGTGATCGTACATGATTGAGGAAATTATCGAGGAAACCAGGGAAAAAATGGAGAGGTCGGTTGACGCGCTCCGGAAGGAACTCAAGCGAATCCGGACCGGTCGGGCGTCGCTGAGCGTTTTTGACGGTGTCCGGGTGAACTATTACGGGACACCTACGCCGCTTAACCAGCTGGCATCCTTGTCGGTCCCCGAAAGCCGCCTGATAACCATTCAGCCATGGGACGCCTCGGCCATCAAGGAAATCGAAAAAGCGATTTTGAAGTCAAATTTAGGGCTTACGCCCACCAGCGACGGAAAGATCATTCGCATCACCATACCGCCGCTCACGGAAGACCGCCGCAAGGAGATCGTCAAGCAGGTGAACAAGATCTGCGAGGATTACCGGGTGGCCGTCCGGAATATCCGACGGGATGCCAACGAGATGCTCAAGGGCCTTAAAAAGGATGGAGACGCATCCGAGGATGAGGTCAAAAAAAGCTTAGACGACGTCCAGAAGATTACCGACGACCATATCCGGCAGATCGACGAGATCTTCAAGGAAAAGGAAAAGGAAACCCTTGAGCTCTGATGTTCCCGATAACGCCGGGGCGGATGCCGGGCCTCCCCCCGCCCATGTCGCCGTTATTATGGACGGAAACGGCCGGTGGGCCCGGAAACGAATGCTCAACCGGGTCAAGGGGCATGAGAAAGGGGCCGAGACTGTCCGGATGCTTGTCCGGACCAGCCGGGAAATCGGCATTCGCTATCTGACAATGTATGCCTTTTCCACGGAAAACTGGCAGCGGCCGAACTCCGAGATCAAGGCGCTGATGGCGCTTTTGAAGCGGTTTCTGGCAGCCGAGCGCAGTGAGATGATTGAAAACAACATTCGCCTTAACGTGATCGGTGAAATCGACCGCCTGCCGGACGATGTCCGTGAAAGTCTTCGCCGGGTGATGGATGATACCGATAACAATGATGGGATGCAGCTTAATCTGGCGCTCAGCTATGGCGGTCGGAGTGAAATCGTATCCGCTTGCCGCGACGTTGCCCGCCGGGTTGAGGCGGGCGAGGTTGCAGTCGATTCGATAACACCGGAATTTTTTCAAACGTTTCTTCATACCGCGGACATGCCCGATCCGGAGCTGCTCATCCGAACCAGCGGGGAATACCGCATCAGCAACTTCCTGCTATGGCAGATCGCCTATTCGGAATTATTCGTCACCCCCACGCTATGGCCGGACTTCACGCGGGAGGAATTTCTGGATATTTTGTCCGAATACAAGGGGAGGGAGCGCCGGTTCGGTCGCATCAACGGTTGACGGCTTCGAAAAACGGACATTCCATAATGCATTTGAAACGCTGGTTGACGAGCATTGTAGCAGTTCCGGTGCTGGCATCGCTTATCCTGTACGGTCCCATGGCCTCTTTTGCAGGCCTGATCCTGGTTGTCGGTGCCGTTGCCTCGAAGGAATATTTCTATATTCTTTTCGAGGGCGACAAAGACCGGATCCGGACTCCCGTCCCCTTGTGGTGTATTGCCTCCGGTGCCCTGATCCTTATCGCAGCCGCTTTTTCCGCCACGGAGTTGCTGTTTTTTCTTGTATGGTTTGGCTTTGCCGGAATGGCGGTGTTGTCCATGTACGGGTTCTCCGCGGATAAGGGGCATCGGATACTGGGCATGGTTGCCGGGGGATCGCAGTTTTTCGTGTACATCGCCCTGCCGCTGGCATGCCTGATTTTGCTCCGGGGTCGTCCGGACGGTGTGGCATGGATATTTTTCCTCGTGTTTATCATATTCCTCGGAGATGCGGCCGCCTTTTACGTGGGGACCTATTTCGGCAAGCGAAAGCTCCATCCGGCAATAAGCCCCGGAAAGACCATCGAAGGAGCCATCGGGGGGCTGGCAGCCAACCTCCTGGTGGCCTTTTTGTTCAAAACAATTTTTCTGCCGGAACTGTCCACCCTGCTCGTGCTTGTTTTCGCCGCTGCTGCCGGGATTTCCGGTCAGCTTGGCGACCTGTTCGAATCGGAGCTCAAACGAACGTCCAAAATCAAGGATTCGGGCAACATTCTGCCGGGGCACGGGGGGATCCTCGACCGTATCGATGCGCTGATCTTTGCGGCTCCGCTTGCCTATTTTTTTAATGCATATGTTTTCTGATCCGGTATCGTTATGAATGAACTGGTCATACTCGGGGCCACCGGCTCCATCGGGCGCAATACGCTCGAAATCGCGGAGAAATTTCCGGATCGCTTCCGCGTGCGTGCCCTGACCGGAAAAGATAATGCCGACCTTCTGGCGGATCAGGTTGTCCGCTTTTCCCCGGATATCGTTGCGGTGTATGATGAAAACGGGGTAGGCATCCTTCAAAAGAAGCTGCCAGCGGGGTGCCGGACCCGGATTTTGTGCGGCGACGAAGGATACGCAGCCGCGGCCACCCATCCGGATGCTACCATGGTGGTTTCCGCCATGGTTGGCGGCGCGGGACTTCTGCCGACGCTTTCTGCCATCGAAGCCGGCAAGGACATCGCCCTGGCCAATAAGGAAGCCCTTGTCATGGCCGGCAGTCTGGTCATGGCGGCCGCCAGGGCCGCCGGCGTTCGCATATTGCCCGTGGACAGCGAACACAGCGCGATTTTTCAATGTATTTCCGGAAACCGCTTGAAGGATCTGGAAAAGATTGTTCTCACCGCTTCCGGCGGACCCTTTCTGGCACGCGATGCGTCCGGCTTCGCAGATATCACGGTGGCCGATGCCTTGGCACACCCTACCTGGCAGATGGGGGCCAAGATCACCATCGATTCGGCCACCATGATGAACAAGGGGCTCGAAGTCATCGAGGCAATGCACCTTTTCGGGATGCCGCCCGGCGCCATCGAGGTGCTGATCCATCCCCAGAGCATTGTTCACTCCATGGCGGCATTCCGGGACGGATCCGTCATTGCGCAGATGGGTATCCCGGATATGAAGGGCGCCATCGCCCATGCGCTTTCCTACCCGGAGCGGCTGCCCATAGGTATTGAACCGCCGGATTTCGCCGCCATCGGGCGCCTCGATTTCCAGACGCCGGACTTCGCGAAATTTCCCTGCATCAAGCTTGCCTACAGGGCATGCGAAGCGGGCGGGACCATGCCCGCCGTTCTCAACGCGGCCAACGAGATTGCCGTGGCCTTTTTCCTTGAAAAACAGATCGCCTTCGACCGGATCCCGCAGGTGATCGAAGAAACCATGAACCGGCACCGGATTGTTTGCGAGCCGGCGCTGGAAGAGATCCTGTCCGCGGACAGGTGGGCGCGCCGAACCGCCCGTCAAATTGTTGAAACCACCGGAGGCAAAGAGACTCAATGAGTTCTGTTATCGGTCTGATTATCGTACTTGGCGTTTTGATTTTTTTTCACGAGCTGGGGCATTTCCTCATGGCAAGAGCCTTTGGCGTGGGCGTCGAGAAGTTTTCCCTGGGCTTCGGCCCGGCAATCGCCCGGTGGAAAAGGGGGCGCACGGAATACCGTATTGCCGCATTTCCGCTGGGCGGATACGTCAAAATGGTGGGTGAACACGAGGACTCGGAGCTCAGCGAAGAAGACCGCGCCTGCTCGTTTACACACCAGCCGGTTTCCCGGCGCATGATTATCGTTGCGGCCGGGCCGGTGTTCAATTTTCTTCTGGCCGTTGTCATTTTTTTCTCCTTGTTCGCCGTTGCGGGCATCATGCATCTGAAGCCCGAAATCGGGGAGGTGAGACCGGATTCCCCGGCCTGGGAGGCCGGGCTCGAAGAAGGGGACCGCATCCTCGCCATCGGCGGAAAAGAAATCAATACCTGGTCGGAGATGGCCGAAGCCATCGGGGCCGGCGGCGGATCGACCGTCACGGTGAGCGTGGAACGGAACGGAGAGAGGCTCGACACATCCGTTACTCCGGCCGTGGAGTCCATGGAAAATATTTTCGGCGAAATGCAGGAACGCTACATTATCGGGGTGACGGCGGCCGGAACCACGGAAACGGAGCGCCTCGGCCCGGTGAAAGCCTTTACCGAGAGTTTTTACCGCACCTACCTGATCGTTGAGCTGACCGTGCTCAGCGTGGGCAAAATGATCGCCGGAAGCGTTTCCATGGACAATCTCGGCGGACCGATCCTGATTGCGCAGATGGCCGGAGAACAGGTGCAGCACGGACTGGTGAACCTCCTGGGATTTATCGCCCTGGTCAGCATTAATCTGGGCATT
>SLJY01000080.1 GCA_007134875.1 Desulfobacterales bacterium | reverse complement strand
AGCCGGTATATGCGTATCCATGTGGGCGCTTTTTTTGTACTCGCCAACCGGGATGTCTTTTCCGGACTCACACCCGGACCCGAAAGCAACCGATCCTTCAGTCGATCACGCCGCGGAAGAATCCAGGCAACTCCGCTATGGCTTTGCGGTGCAAAACACAACCGGCCGGGTCGTTCCGAAGGCTTTGCTGCATGTCTACGCACCCGTCCGAAAAACAGCGACGCAGCGGGTCGAGGCGATCGAATCCTCCCATCCTTACCAATTGACGCAAGATTGCCTCGGAAACCAGGTTCTGAGTTTCCATCTTACCGATATCCCACCTTATGGATCCCGGATTATCAATATCAAAGCTGATCTATCGATTTCACATAAACCGAAGCATGAATCCCGTCCGCTTCATGAAGAATGGTTTTTATCCCCGGAACCCCACGTGGAATCCGATCATCCAATCATTACGCGGCGTGCAGACGCCCTGAAGCAGGAAAGCCCCAAGGATACTGCGGAAGCGATTTTCCGGTGGGTAGCCGGACATATTGAATACAGCGGCTACCAGCGCCGCGCCCATGGGGCGCTCCGTGCCTTGTCCCTGGCAAAAGGCGACTGCACGGAATATATGGACTTGTTTGCCGCCCTTTCCCGGGCGGCAAACATTGCGAGCAGGCGCGCAGGCGGCTATGTCGTTAGCAAAAATTCTGTTCTGTCGCCGTCCGGCTATCATAACTGGGCGGAATTTTATCTGGACGGCCGGTGGCATGTCGCTGACCCGCAAAGAGGCATGTTTATGGATGACTCTGGAGATTACATCCCGATGCGCATCATCAGCGAGCATTGCCAGACCCCCATGAAGCATTACAGCCAATACCGGGTGGAAGGAGACGGAGTCCGCGTAACAATGAGTC
Organism: Desulfobacterales bacterium; assembly: GCA_007134875.1. GTDB lineage: Bacteria > Desulfobacterota > Desulfobacteria > Desulfobacterales > Desulfosalsimonadaceae > B1SED10-16. The sequence continues at coordinate 5,888 of SLJY01000080.1, read as the reverse complement.
CGTAATAAAAAAACCGGGGCCGGAAATCCGCATAGGGCCGATAGCCCGGCCAAAGAACAGAAAAAAAGCAGGTGAAGCAAATGCAAAAGGATCTTTATAAAACGGGACAGGCCCTCGCCATGCGGGCGGGGATCATGTTTTGCCTGCCGGCATTTCTTGTTGCCGCATGGCTCCAGGATGCATCGGCCACTTCCGGTATCTGCGCGGTGGTGAAAATTGAGATCCGCCAGGAGTTGACCCTGGAACGCCAGGCCTTTGATGCTCACATGCGGATAAACAACGGGCTTTCGCATCTGCCGCTGGAAAATGTCAGGGTGGAGGTCACGTTTGCCGATGAAAACGGCAATGCTGTACTGGCCACCAATGATCCGGACCACGAAACAGCGGCATTTTTTATCCGGGATGATTCTCAAGGGATTTCCGCCAACACCGACGGGTCGTGGGATATCGATCCGGTGGCCCCGGCATCCTCATCCGATCTTCACTGGCTCATCATCCCGGCCCCCGGCTCCGCGGACGGGTACAAAGACGGCAAGATGTATTACGTGGGCGCGACGCTTTCTTACACCCTGGGCGGTGAACAGCATACCACCACGGTGACCCCGGATTATATCTTCGTAAAACCCCTTCCGCAGCTCGTTTTGGATTATTTTTTAACGGAAGAGGTGTATGGCAATGATGCCTGGACGCAGAAGATCGAGCCCCCGGAACCATTCACGCTAGGGGTCCGGGTAAAAAATACCGGTGAGAATACCGCGTACAACCTGCAAATCGACTCCGCCCAGCCAGAGATTGTGGAAAACGAGCAGGGGCTTCTGATCGATTTTGTTATCGAGGGATCTAAGGTCAACGGGGAACCTGCGCGAAACAGCCTGCTGGTCGATTTCGGCGATATTGAACCCGGAAGCGCGGCTGTCGGGCGCTGGATCATGACCTGTACGCTTTCGGGGCGTTTTACTGAATTTTCGGCAACCGTCTCCCATGCGGATGAGCTTGGGGGCCAGCTTACTTCGCTGCTCCGGCAGGAAGACATTCATACCCACCTGCTGATAAAAGACGTGCTGGTCGATTTGCCCGGAAGGGATGCGATTCATGATTTCCTGGCGCGCGACGGCGGCGGGCTGAAAGTTTTCGAATCCAACGGTCAGGACTCCGAGGTGGCGGATCAATCGGAAAATTCAGCGTTGAACCGCCTGTCGCAATCCGGCGCACGCGTCACCTACGAAGCATCAACTCCGGACAATCCGGGGTTTATCTACTTCAAGCTGCCCGATCCCCACGGAGGAAGCAAGGTGCTTTCTTCCGCAACCCGCTCGGACGGCAAGGCCATCCGCCCGGCGAACGCGTGGCTCTCCAAAGAGCGCAGGGACAACCCCCGCGACGGGTGGAACTATTACGTCAATGTCTTTGATGCGGGAACCACGGGATCGTATGTTCTCGTTTTCGACGATCCGCCGGAGACGCAGCAGGCCCCGGTGATTCGGTTCATCCCGGACAAAACACTGGCCGAGGGTGACTCCCTTGCTTTCCTGATGGAAGCCGACTCACCGGAGGAAAAGCCTCTGGATCTGTTCGTTTCGGGCCTTCCGGCAATGGCGGATTTCAAAGACCAAGGTGACGGCAGCGGCGTGTTTGAGTGGATCCCCGCACCCGGACAGGCCGGTACCTACCGTCTCGCATTTATCGCTTCGGACGGAGAGCTTGAAGGCCGCCAAACCGTGACCGTAACGGTTCACCCGCATTGGGACACGGACGGCGACGGCATGGACGACGACTGGGAACTGGCGCATTTCGGAACACTTGATCGGGACGGTACCGGTGACTTTGACGGCGACGGAATCTCCGATCTCGATGAATTCCTGCTGGGCACCAATCCCACCGTGCCGCATTATGCCCCGACGATTCCGGTGATCGAATCCCCGGCGAACAAGGCTGTCGTGAATACGCTCCATCCGGTGTTCATTGTGGAAAACAGCCGCAATTCCGGTCTCAATATTGCGGAAGGCGAAGTCAACAACGACGAAATTTTCTATGAATTCGAATTGTACGCCGATGCCGCATTCCATGAGCTTGTTGCGGCCGCCGGTGACGTGTCCGCCGGTAATCTGTATACGTCCTGGCACACGGATGCGCCGCTTTCCGATAATCACCGGTATTACTGGCGGGTGCGGGCCACGGACGGGGCTGCCCGGAGCCTGTGGTCATACGGCAGTTTTTTCGTGGATACGCAAAACAATACAGGGGATATGCCCGATCCCGGCGATCCGGACAGCCGGCCAGGCGATCCTTTTTCACGGCCGGCGCTCAAAAACCCCGGCAAAGACGCATGGGTCGGTATGCTATCGCCACGGCTTGCCGTGCACCCCGTCTCCGGCCCGGATGACGAGCAGATCACATATACGTTTGAAATCTGCGCGGATGAACAATGTGAAACCAGTCTTTATCGACATGAAACCGGCAAGCCTGCATTCGTGGTCCCTTTCGGGCTGGACAACAACAAGCGTTACTTCTGGCGGGCAATGGCGGTGGATACCCATGGTCAATCCGGCGGATGGACAAAACCCGCTCTCTTTTTCGTCCGCCAGGTCCGTGACCTGCCGGAAATTTATGGAATACCGTCTTCCTCGGCTGTTGCCGGCCAACCGTTTCACTTCGCTCCGGAGGCGGCCAGCGCGGACCCGGAGGATACGCTGGTCTTTACCATTGAAAACCGTCCGGAATGGGCGGCGTTCGATCCGTCCACCGGGGTGCTTTCAGGTACGCCCGCTGCGGAGTACGCCGGTTCATACTTTGGCGATATCGTCATCAGTGTATACGACGGGGTGGGCGCGTTCGCATCCCTTCCGCCTTTCAGGCTGGCCGTGCTGGACGAAGATTTTGACCCGCCCGTAGCAATGGATGACATGTATACGGTCGTGCAGGATATGCCGCTGGAGGTGGAAGCCCCGGGCGTTCTGGCAAACGATATTCCCGGCGACGGCGGGGACGGGTTGTCCGCGCGCATGGTGGAAGGGCCTTCAATGGGTCATATCGCTTTCAATGAAGACGGATCATTTATCTATATTCCATCCCCGGGGTACATCGGAGAGGATTCCTTTACATACGCTGCATTTGACGGGCGAGTCGATTCCGGTCCTGCAACCGTAAACATCCTTGTCGATCCGGAACAGGCAGGTCCTGAAATATCGGCTATCGACGATGCCCTGATACTGGAAAATACCGCCGCCGGCAATATCCGCTTTACAATCGGCGATCCGGAAACCCCGGCCGAAGATCTTGCAATCCATGGCGTTTCGGACAATCCGGCGCTGCTTCCGGACGAAAACCTCATTGTCGGCGGAGCCGGCCCGGACCGGACCCTGACGGTCATTCCGGTGCAAAACAGTCATGGATCAGCCGTTATTACCCTGACGATCACGGATCCTTCCGGTGAGAGCGCATCGACTGAGTTTACGGTGACGGTTGCGCCCCGGGACAATCCGCCGTTTGTCCGGTATTTCGTGCTCAACCCGGATCTGATCCAATCCCCGATCCGCGTAATCAGCCTGTCGGATGACAACCGTATCACCGCGGATAACACCTTCCTGCACCTGGATAACTATGAATCCGGTCAAATCGATCCGGGCGCGGTCAGCCAGGGAGGGTACATCACCGGAACCGGGCCTTTTTCGATCAGCGGCGATGCGCCCGGCAGCAACATGCCGGTTCCGGAATCCTTTGCCGGCAGGGAGTTCGTCGTCCCAAACATCCGGGGAGCGCACACCTATTATATCGCAAGTCCTTACGGCGACGCGTCGGTCCAAATCGACACGTGGAGTCGTGTCGTCCGGATCTCCGTTGAACAGGGGGAAGTGGCTGCATTTGAGGCCGGCGGCCCCAACTCGATCGCATCAATCATAACGTCCGATCTGCCGGTTCTCGTCTCCCACGAAGGATCTTGGTCCATCGGGAGCAGAAAGTTTGTCATGGATGTCTATCCGGTTCCGCCCGCGACACGCGAGTTGTGGGGGGTTCGTGTCGATGACACCTATATTGGCGCCATGGAAGATGACACCACCGTGACCGTCACCCGGGCCACCGGCACCGTGGAGGTACACCTTTTGAATTCGGGAGGGCTCGTACGTCTGAAACGGGAGTATGGATTCTTCATGGATGCCCTTTTGAACCCGGACAAGGCCGTTGCCATTTCCGCGGACAAGCCGATCATGGCCGTTCAGTCCGACGGTATGCGGGGTGATTCCGCTACGGTGTTAACAGGACCGGATCATCACGGAAAACGTTTTGCGCTGCCGGTGGAAGCACGTTCCGTGGAGGCTGTTTGCCGCCACAACGGGACGGTTTTTTCGCTTAACGCGGGCAGCGGCGCGCCGGTGGAAAAGGTGTGCTCCGCAAACGGCGACCATCCGGGAAGTGTACGGTTCGACGCAAGCGACATTGGTTCTATCCCCGCGGGAAGCTTTATCGAAACCAATCACCCGGTCCACATGATACTGGAAACCGCGGATGGGTTTGCAACCGAGCGAAATATTCTGGGCGTAAAATAGGTTGCCGGGTATTTGCATGATGCCCGAAGAATGCAGCGAAAAACGAACCTTTGGTCAACTTGTAGGAGCGGACTGGTGAAAAACGGAGCAAATGCATCACGAATCAAAACCTCAGGAAACGGGTACATCGCAACGAGGCCTTCCGTATGCATGGTATGCCTCTTCTTTGCCGTTTTACCGGCGTTAATGCCTATATCCGCTTTGCATGCAGGTCAGGTGGCCGGTCTTTTTGTCACCCCGCGCAATGCCGCCGCCATCAGCGGTGATGACCGGCGCGCGCTTCTGGTGGATGTTCGGTCCCATTCGGATTTCGAATCCATACATATACCCGGATCGATCCATGTTCCGCTGCACTTTGTCAAAACCCGGGATCATTTGAAACATCGCACCATCGTCCTTGTGGACCGGGGGTTTTCGACCCGGCATTTGGTACGTGCATGTATCGCACTCAATAAATCGGGGTTTGATGTCAGGATACTGGCGGGCGGCCTGAATGCCTGGGTGCAGAACGATCTCTCCGTAACCGGTGATCCCTTTGAAGCCCGCGCCATCTCCAGGGTATCCCCCGCGGATGTCTTTCAGGAGCTGCCCGCCGGCACGTTTTTGCCGGTGGACATCTCCGGCACCAGGGACCGGGCCGGAGCCGGGATTCCGTTTAATGATGCGTTGGATCTGGATGCCACGTCAGAGGACTTTATAAGGGATCTGGCTCGTCATGCCAGCGATGATTCCCGGCATGCGATACTTTTTTTCAACCGCGCCGGTACCGGATACGAATCCGTTTATCGGAAGGCCATGTCAGCCGGCGTTCCTGGAGCATTTTTTTTCCTCGAAGGCGGTCTGGAGGCCTGGAATTCTTACCGCGAACACCAACGGCGTGCAAATGCCCCCAAAAGCCGGCGCACCATCTCCATCAACCGTATATCGTGCAGTAACTGCAATGACTGATTCCCGGCAACCCCTTCACAGAAGCGTCTTTATGGGCTATCCGGCCGGTTTTTGAAAAGTAAACCTCCATATTTCAGGAGTTCTCGTGAATTCGTTATCACAATTCAATAAGCATTGCCGATTGGCATCTGGCCTGCTGCTATCACTTATAGCAGGTCTGCACCTTTGCTGTAAGCCTACCGCAGCCGAAGAGATATTGATTGACCTATCCAACTGGACTCCGGTTCATTACTCAAACAACTCGTCAAATTATGGCAATTGGCGAATAGAGGATAATGGAACCAGTGTTTTTCAGACGGTAAACGGTGACCCAACATACTTTGTCAGTGATTTTGATATGATTGATTCTCGGTTCGAGGGCAGTTTTCGCGTAGAAACGAACAGGGATGATGATTT
>SLJY01000130.1 GCA_007134875.1 Desulfobacterales bacterium | reverse complement strand
CGCCATCAACCGGTCATCGCCTCGATCACCTCATCCGGTATATCGGCATTGGTATGCACCTTCTGGACGTCGTCATGGTCGTCCAGGGCATTCATCAGCTTGTACATCTTCTCCGCATCCGCCCCGATTAGGCTGACCGTGGCCTGCGGCAGCATGGTCACCTCCGCGTCGGCAAACGGGATGCCGGCATCGGTCAGGGCGCTGCATACATCCTCGTAGGCTTCCGGCGGGGTGATCACCTCGAAGACGTCGTCGCCTTCATCCCGGATATCCTCAGCACCGGCGTCGATGGCGGTTTCCATCAAAACATCCTCCTCAACGTCCGCCTTTTTCACGGGAATCCAGCCCTTCTTGTCGAACATCCACGATACGCAGCCGTTTTCACCCAGGTTCCCGCCGTACTTGCTGAACAGATGGCGGACATCCGCAACGGTCCGGTTCTTCTTGTCCGTGAGAGATTCCACGTAAACCGCGGCCCCGCCGGGCCCGTACCCCTCGTAGGTCACTTCGTCGTAGTTCACCCCTTCGAGCTCGCCGGTCCCTTTCTTGATGGCCCGCTCAAGGTTCTCCTTGGGGAGGTTGTTTTGCTTTGCCGTCTGGATGACGGTCCGGAGCCGGGGATTGGCGTCCGGATCTCCGCCGCCCATCCTTGCGGCCACGATGATCTCCTTGACCAATCTGGTGAAAATCCGTCCCCGCTTGGCGTCTTCCGCGCTCTTCTTATGTTTTATATTCGCCCATTTGCTGTGTCCGGCCATTTGATTTTATCCTTTCCCCTTCTTTGACGGCTTCGAAAAAAATCAAAATCTGCGCCTGTACACAATGTCGAAGAATTCCATGTACGCCAACAAGCACGCTGCGTTCTTCGAAATTGCGCAAGCCTTGATCATGGACCTTTTACAAAGCCGTCAGATCGCGACTTTTTACGAGAGAGCCTTCTTTCCCATGCCGATAACGTATATTTCCTTGCTTTCCTTACGGGTGCTCTGCGGTTTGTATATTTTCCGGGAGCGATACTGCTCCCGGACCTTCCGGATAAACCTATCGAAATCATCGCCCTGGAATATCTTCACAACGAAACTGCCGCCAGGGACCAGCATCCGGTCCGCAACCCGCAAGGCCGCTTCCGCCACAACGAACGAGCGCGCCGCATCCACACTGCGGATGCCCGTGGTATTGGGCGCCATATCGCTTAGCACCACGTCGTATTCACCGTCCACCGCTTCCCGTAGCGCGGCGCGTGCGGCGCCGTTTTCATCGTCCTGGGTACCGCCACCCGACTCATCGCACGCCTCTATATCAGGCTCACCGGCCTGCCCTTCCAAGTTCGCCCCGGAGATATCCCCGGAGACATCCCCGGCCGACTCTCCGGAGAGATCTCCGGCCAGGGTCAGGATGTCGCCTTTGCAAAACAGCACGTTTTCCGGAAACGCCCTGGTATCCACATCCTTGAGGTCCACGCCGACGACCCTGCCCCCGGCCCCGACGATATCCGCGACGTATTTCAGCCAGGATCCGGGCGCGCAGCCCAGATCCAGCACCCGGTCCTTCGGCCGGATGACACGAAACTTCTTCTGGATCTCCTCCAGCTTGTAGACGGACCGTGCGGGAAAGTGTTCTTTTTTTGCCTTTTTCGCATAATGGTCCGGCCGGCTCCGGTCCGTTTTCCGCTTTTTCTTCACTGAAACAATATCTCCATGACTTCGCCCAACCGGCGGATGCCGATCAGTTCAACCCCTTCGCTTCGGGGCACCTGCTTTTTGCTGTTGACCGGAACGATGCAGCGGGAAAACCCCATCTTGCCGATCTCCGCGATCCGGGCGGGCAGGTGGGATATCCCCCGGATCTCTCCGGTCAGCCCCACTTCCCCCAACAGAAGCATCCCCTCGGGGACGGGCCGATCGAGGAAGCTCGAAGCCACCGCCGAAACAATCCCCAGATCGACCGCCGGCTCGGATATCTTCACCCCGCCGGCCACGTTCATGAACAGGTCCAGGCCGGCCACGTTGAGACCCAGCTTTTTCTCAAGAACGGCCATGAGAAGGGAAACCCGGTTGTAGTCGAGCCCCAGTACGGTGCGCCGGGGGGTGCCGTACCCGGTGGTGGACAAAAGCGCCTGGAGCTCCACCATGATCGGCCGGCTTCCCTCCATGCAGGCGGTCACCACGGATCCGGGCGCGTTTTTCGCCCGCTCCGACAAAAACGCCTCGGACGGGTTGGCCACCTCGGCCAGGCCCGCCTCTTTCATCTCGAACACACCGATTTCGTTGGTGGATCCGAAACGGTTTTTCACCGCGCGCAGAATGCGAAAGCCATGGTTGCGGTCCCCCTCGAAATACAGCACCGTGTCCACCATGTGCTCCATGATGCGTGGTCCGGCAATGGCCCCGTCCTTGGTCACATGCCCGACAAGAAAAACCGGCACCCCGGAGTGCTTGGCCATGGCCATGAGCTTCATGGTGGCTTCCCGAACCTGCGTGATGCTGCCCGGAGCGGATGCGGCATCCGCCGTGTACATGGTCTGGATGGAATCGACCACCAGGGCGTCGGGTTTTTCCGAGCCGGTCATCGCCAGGATGGCTTCCACGTCGATCTCCGATACCACCAGGAGATTGGGCGACAGGGTGGCCAGGCGGAGACTGCGCATCTTGAGCTGCCGGACCGACTCCTCCCCGGACACGTAGAGCACCCTGCGCCCCGCCCCGGAAAGCCGGTGCAGCACCTGCATCAGCAGCGTCGACTTGCCGATGCCGGGATCCCCGCCGATCAGCACCAGGCTGCCGGGTATGATACCGCCGCCCAGTACCCGGTCGAACTCCGCCATTCCCGTGGCAAGGCGCTCTTCGCCATCGATGGAGACAGCATCGATGGGCACGGGCGATTGGTATCCAACCGCTCCGGATTTCCCACCGCGGTTCTGTCTCACGGCCTCTTCGCTGATAGATTCCCATTCGCCGCATTCCGGGCAGCGCCCCATCCACTTGGGCACCCTGTGCCCGCACTCCCGGCAGGCATATATGATTTTCGGCTGCTTTTTCATTTGTCTATCCACTTACAGGCCGCTTAGGCGCCCGTTTCCGCCTTTCCCATTTGACAAGGGCCGGCCGAACCGGCATTATTGCCATGTATCGTTCAGACACCAATTTGCTGGCACCGGAAAAAACAAAATGATTGATTACCACGTTCACACCCGGCTTTGCAACCACGCCCACGGCACCATGGAACAATACATCGGGTGCGCCATTGACAAAGGGCTTTCAGAAATCTGCTTTCTCGACCACCTGACCTTAAACAAGCAGGGGCGGGACCTGGCCATGGATCCCGTGGCGGTGCCGCTCTACATCTATGCCGCGCGCCGCCTGGCCGAAAAATACAAAAACCGTATCGAGGTCAAGGTGGGCATGGAGGTGGATTACACCCCGGCCCATGCCGAAGAAGCCTCCGCAATCCTGGATCGTTTTTCCCTCGATGTCATCGGCGGCTCGGTGCATTTCGTGGACGACGAGAACATCGTCAGCTCAAAAAACCGCAACAGCACATCGTCTCCGAACGCCGGATTCTATGACCATTACCTGGAGCTTCTCGGCAAATTATTGGATTATAGCGGTTTTGACGTGATTTGTCATCTTGATGTGATAAAAAAATTCGGAAACCATCCCCCAGCGCGTTTTTTTGACAAAATGGATGAAATTTTGACCAGAATCAAGTATCATGACCTCGTGGTGGAAATCAACACTAGCGGGCTCTCCCACCCGGCCGGCGCTGTCTACCCGGCCCCGGAGATCCTCCGCCGGTGCTTTGAGAAAAAAATCCCCGTCACCTTTGGATCCGATGCCCACCGGCCCGAGCAGGTCGGCCGGGCGTTTCAGCAGGCCACCGCCATTCTTCGCAATGCCGGATACCGCAACCTGACCGGGTTCAACCGCCGAAACCGCTACGAAATACCGATATAGCGCCCGAATGAAAACCAGCACGGGAAACTTCTTCTACGCGCAGATCCCCGAGGAGGGGCGCATCTCCCCGGGGGCGCTACGACAGCCGGGCCGATGCCCGGGCGGAATGGGCCTACCGGGAACTAAAGACTTGATTGAATAAGCGCAACGTGATAATTTTAATATTTTTGAAATCGAAAGCTCGTATGTCGGAGCGGTGGGTTTCGCCCAGTTCATGCCGACAAACATCCTGAGCCTGGGCGTTGGTGCAATCAATAACGGACGGGTCAACCTGTTCGAGCATGAGGATGCCATCTTCAGCATCGCCAATTACCTGCGCCACCATGGATGGCACTCCGGCATCGGGCGTGAACAGGCCAAAGGCGTGCTGCTATATTACAACCGCAGCACCTATTATGCAAACGTCCTCCTGCGGATCTATGACCGTTTATAAGGAAAAGTCATGAACATACTCATCATTCTGCTTGTCGTGCTGATTGTTCTGCCGTTTTTTCTGCTGACCGTGTGGGCGCTCCTGGACGTAGCCGCCAAACAGTTCCCGGGAGAAGGCCGGGAAAAAATTGCTTGGTGGCTCGTGGCGACCATTCCGTTTATCGGGTGGCTTATTTACCTGGCAACCGGTCGCAGACGGGGGAAAAAAAAACTGATTCCGGCCTGAATGTCAAAACCGTTGACAAATGAGCCGCAAACCTCTATAAACGCCCCATGATTTGATTTCAGCCCACGTGGCCCCATCGTCTAGCGGTTAGGACGCCGGCCTCTCACGCCGGAAACAGGGGTTCGATTCCCCTTGGGGTCACCAATCAACAAAATCAATGGCTTAGGAAGTTTTTCCTGAGCCATTTTTCTTCCTCAATTTTTTAATACCCAACACTATACCCAACACAAAGCCGGTAAATAAAACCCTTTGCACTTCGGCATCTCGTTTTTCAATATGCCCCTTCCAGGAAAGCTTCTTCGCTCCAGCATCGTAAACGAAAAGGTTTGACACCCATGCCCCCCTAATAATAGTATAAAATACTTAAATTTTTGATAAGTCGTATTTTTATGCGCTCCGAACCCCAGTGGTGCAGCATATTAGCACTTCTGTGGCAGCAGATGGTGCTTTTTTGGCAAATGTCCATGTCGGCGATATCCAAGAACCCTGGCTTGCAACGGCTTGTAAAAAATGGCGCAATCAACATGGACGGACATGACAGATAAAAATATAGACAAATTGACGCAATTCGGATTCCGGTTTGCGCGGGGCGGCGTCCACACCGCCCGAACCATGATGTTTGCCGAGATGGAAGCCCTGCTTTCTTATATAAATGATCCAGGAGCGGCAAAGTCGGATTATATTCACGCCATTGACCAGGACAACTGCCTGGGTAAACGATCCGGCAAAACCCGGCAACTGACTTACCGACACCTCACTGACCTGTACACCCTCGACCCCGCTGTTCTTTTATTCCGGGCACTGGGGTTTTTCTGGCAGCGCGATCGTGCTGCACGCCCGCTTGTAGCGCTCCTGTGCGCCTATGCCCGGGACCCCATATTGCGTTCCAATGCCCCGTTTATTCTGCAACACCAGGAAGATACGAGGATCACCCGGGAAGCAGTTGAGGCGTTTATTGATAAAAAAGAGCCCGGGCGATTCAGCAAGGCAACGCTGAAATCCACCGCGCAAAATATCAATTCCACCCTGACCCAGTCCGGGCATCTTGCTGGTCGGACCCGTAAATTCAGGACCCGAGCTGTACCGGGTCCAGGCAGCGTATCTTACGCGCTGCTGCTTGGCTATCTTTCAGGTACGCGCGGTGAATCCCTGTTTCAAACCGAATACATGAAACTGATGGACTGCTCCTCTTACAAGGCCATTGAGCTTGCCGAGGAGGCCGCCAGAAAAGGGTGGATCGTTTTCAAGCGCATCGGCGATGTCATGGAGGTCATGTTTCCGCAACTCATCACCGACCAGGAAATGGAGTGGCTCCGTGAGTAAGATTAAACGACTGATTCAATCATATAGCAAACACATATCGATTCCCTGGCGGGAGGATGCGGCTGCCGCCCAGCGGGTCATTTTCTGCGTCTACAATGAAACTGAAGAACTCCGGCTCCGGGCCCGGGTTGATGAGTTCGAGCTTGCTACCCGGCAGGCCGGTCACGGGTGGGCGCTTTTCGATCTGACAGACACTTTTGCCGTATGGCTCGCCTCCCAGAAATACGCACACAGCTATTTCCGGAAGCCCAACCTGCTGTTTACCCTGATGCCCAAATACATGGACTACATTGTCGATACATTTGAGCATTTCCTTGCCGAAACCCAGTCGGATGAAAACACTGTCGTGGCAATACAGGGCGTAGGTGCCCTGTTTGGGTTTCTGAAGGTCAAAGAGGTTGTTGAAGAGCTGGCCCCCAAGGTTACGGGGCGACTTGTCATCTTTTTTCCCGGAAGCTATGAGAACAACAACTACCGGCTACTGGACGGATATGACGGGTGGAACTATCTTGCAGTGCCGATCACTGCGGACAAGGAAATATAAAGTAAGGATGAAAAATGTATAATCGTGAGATTTACCAAAAAGACCCATCCACCCAGAAACTGGTCAACGAGGGCGTCGCAAGGGTAAGCGACGAGGTGACCACCCAGGCGCTTCAAGTGCTGCGCTACGAACTGGAAACCTTTGTTTGCGATGGTCAATATGAAAAAGGGCTTCGCCACATCTTGGACACCTACCTCAAAAATACGGATGAAATGGAGCAGCCAGGTGTCTGGATCAGCGGTTTTTACGGCTCCGGCAAAGTATGGCATAGGTGATTTTTGCATCGTCTTTGCAGGTGATTATCACTTCCATTGATTTTTCTGTTTCTCAACGCCGGCAGAGTCACCGCAATTATTTAAAAATGGT
>SLJY01000105.1 GCA_007134875.1 Desulfobacterales bacterium | reverse complement strand
ACCATGAAGGCTGCCGCGGTCATGAGGGTCGCGATGGGGGCGGCGAACACGCCCATGATCTTTAAGCGGGTATGGATTTTCAGGACCAGGAAGACCCCGGCAAACACCCATGCGGCAAACAGCAGCGTTTCATGCAGATTCCGCACGGGAATGATCCCGTAGTACAGGATTTTCGTGGCCACGATAAGGGTGTGGACCGCAAAGCCCGCAAGCATAAGCCCGTAGCCGGCCCGGTGGAAGCTTTCTTTCTGGATGAAGAGATACCCCCCGTAGCATGCCGCGCTGGAAAGATACAATCCGATTACCGGAATCAGCCAGTAGCTCATTGGGCAGTCCAAAACGGTTGGGGGTTTGGATGTTTACCGATCATTTGCGGTTTCCATCAGTGTGTGGCAGTCACAATAGTCTCCCAGCTCATCGCCCATGACTTCCCGCAGCAGCCGGTTGATTTCCGTGGTCTGGTTATTTTTCACAAGCTCCAAAAGGCCGCCTTCGATCAGCGCTTCGAACAGGGGTTTGTGCTCCTCCGGCGCATGCCGGGCCGCAAGCAGTTTTTTCCGGATACCGCCCATCAGTCGGAGAAAGTCGGTATATTCCTCCCCGAATTCTTTTTCAAGGGTTTTTCTCAAATGCTTTGCAAAGGCCGGAGAGTTTCCCGAGGTCGATATGGCCAGCAGCAGATCCCCGCGCTTTATAATCGACGGCAGGATGAAACTACATGCGTCGGGAACATCCGCGATGTTGCACAAAATGTTGTTTTTTTCCGCATCGGCGCTGATTCGGCGGTTTTCAGCCTCGTCATCCGTGGCCCCGATCACAAGGAAACGGCCGGCCACGTCCCCTGCTTCGTACACCCGGTGGATCAGGCGCAGGCGATCGCCATGGTTTTCTTCCATTTTTGTCAGCTCACCGGAAAAGTACGGAGCGATCACTTCGACGTTCGCACCGCATCCGATCAGCGTTTTCACCTTGCGGGAGGCCACCTGGCCGCCCCCGACAACGAGGCAGTCTTTGTTTCGTACATCCAGGCATACGGGATAATATTTCATGGTCCGATATATTTCCTTGCATTGATTTTCAGAAGGTCGACTGCCAGGATCAAAGGGCCGCCCCATGTCTTGCGGCACTGCCCTTCCATGTCCGCGTGGTCGCATTCCGGGTAGAAATGGCTCAGCACAAGGCTTCCCACGCCGGCCTCGGATGCGGTTTTTCCGGCCAGGGACGGCGTCATGTGACCGGGGACTTTTATGTCATCGGGCAGGGCCGCCTCGCAGATAAGGAGGTCCGCCTGGCGGGCGAGGCGGACGAGATTTTCCGAATATTCCGTGTCCCCAGAGAATACCGCGCTGATTCCATGCGGGGTTTCGACCCGGAATGCGATGCTTTCCGGGCGGTGTACCACCCGGGTGGCAAACACCGAAAATTCGTCGAAAGAAACCGCCTGTATCTCCGGATTTTCCCCGTCGATTTCCAGGATATCGATTATATCCGGTAGGTTGAGCAATCCCCGGTACACTTCGGCCAGCGACCGGTAAAAGGATTTGAACCCCGGCCCCCCGATCAGAACAAGCGGTTTTTTGCGGGACGAAACATCGGGGTGTTTGGTTGCAAACAAAAGCGACGCCAGCTCCCCGGTATGATCCGGGTGGAAGTGACTGATAAACACGCAGTCGATATCCTGAATGGTCACGCCGGTTTCCAGGAGTCTGCGCATGGTTCCCGGACCGATGTCGAACAGAAGCCGTTTCCCGCCGGTTTCCATCAAAACGGCGCTTGCGCTCCGGGCGAGGCTGGGAACGCAGGTTCCGGATCCCAGGACGGTAACGGCGATATTGTTTTTTGCTACGCTCATTTTCGATGCTCTTTTATGGCGTGGCGATCGGACGGCTTATTTCCCAGCCGTCTTCCCGGGTTTTGCCAAAGCGGTATTGATGGTCTGGTATACCCACTCCCGGACGGTTTTTTTCTCCAGGTTTTTCGTATGAAAGCGGAGTTTTTCCAGGGTGATTTCAGCCCGGGCCATGCTCTTGTGCCCACCGGCCGATCCCGTGGCGCCGAAAAGCCTGCCGGCCAGCTTCCCGGCGTCTTTTTGCAGTCCGTCGTTTCTGATAATAATAATGAGCCTGTCTTCGTACAAACCGGCCACGATGCTCCAGGTAACCGTGTTCACCCGCATGAAGAAGTCTGCGAGCAGCACCAGGACATCCGGGTTTTCCACGTTTCCCAGGTGGATGTAGATCCGGGTTTCTTCCATGATTTTTTCTTCGATGGCTTTGCGGAAATACTCGAGAAAGGATATCCGCAGATCGACCTGCTCGATTCGTCGGGCCAGGTGGATGTTCGCATGCCGGAACAAAAACTGGAATGCACGGATGTCCGAGTTGCTGGCCATGCGCTCAAAGTTTGCGGTGTCGGTCTTGATCCCGTGGAACAGTGCGGTTGCCAGTCTTTCGGATGGTTTGATCTTGGCGCTTTTCAGGTATTCGGTCATGATGGACGATGTGGCCCCGTAATGGGGCCGGATATCCATAAACGGCGCTTTGTAGTCTCCCGGTTCGTGATGGTCGATAATCGCCGTGTAATCGAGCCCGGCGAAGCTGTCGTTGTGACCGGGCTGGGAGTCCAGGATGACGATCTTGTTGTATAGCCGGGGCTCGATCTTGCTGACGTGGATCAGCGTCACGTCGAACAGTTGGATCATGGCCATGTTGTCCGGCCGGGTAATGGTATTGATGTTGGATATATTGATCCGGGTGACCCGTTTCCACAGGAGTCTTTCAAACGCCATGGCGCTGGCGATGGCATCCGGATCCGCGTTGATCAGGATGAGTACATGATCTGCCCCGGAAAACTGGTCCAGCAGTTCGTGTAACTTGTCCGCAGATGTTGTCAAATCGGATACCCCCCGTTTATTCCTGGTAACATGCCGGCCGTACCCCAAGAAAAAGAGGTGGCCCGCAACTCACTTGGTTTGTCATTTGCAGCCGGTTGAATATCAAACCAATATACAATAGGCAATATTTTCCGGTTTGTAAAATCCAGTTTGAATACTTTCCGGGTTTCGGTTCAAAATATCGAAATATTTTGTAAAAAGATAGTGGTATATCCCCTTCCCCTTCCCCTTCCTCATCCAAATCCAAATCGGAATCGGAACCATCTCAGCAAGCAGGCTCTCTGAGAAAACGCCTTGAGGATCGTTATTCCATGCGGGGTCGGGTCGCATGAGCCGCCTGCATCAGCAACCCGGCGGGGTCGTCGTCCGGGGCCAGTCTCGCCGGGGCAATCTTCCGGGGGTATTCTTATGGAAAAATCCGATCCCGATAGCGACCCCGATTTCAATAAACCCGGCGGGTGCCCTGCCGCATAATAATTCCCTCTTGAAAATCCTGTATTCTTATTATATGAAACGTATGTAACAATCAGAGCAATTCAGTAATAAGAGTTATGAAACAGGCAAACGCCACCCAGACTCAGGGGAGGCGTTTTTTTTTGCATCCGCCTTGATAATGGAATAAATACGGAACAACACCAATGACTTCCCGCCTGCTTGTCATCGATAATTATGATTCCTTTACCCATAACCTGGTGCAGATGTTCATGGGGTATGACTTAGACATCCGGGTGTATCGTTCGGACCGGATTACCGCCCCGGATGCCCTGGCCGGAGGCTACGATTACATCCTTATCAGCCCGGGCCCGAAGGCTCCGGATAACGCGGGCGTATCGGTGGAACTGGCCAGACGTGCTGCCGGAAAGATCCCCCTGCTGGGCGTCTGCCTCGGAATGCAGAGCATCAACGCCGCGTTTGGCGGAAAAACCGTGCGTGCACCGGTTCCTGTTCACGGCAAGACCTCCCGAGTCTTTCATGACAACACGGGCGTGCTTTCCGGCCTTGACTCGCCCTTCACCGCCGCACGGTACCACTCGCTTGCCGCGGATCCCTGCGGCACAGGCCTTACGGTGAACGCCCGATCGGAAGACGGCGTGGTCATGGGGTTGTGGCATCCGGCGCTGCGCCTGTTCGGGGTGCAGTTTCACCCGGAGAGTTTTATGACCGGGCAGGGTTTCGGCCTGGTTGAAAATTTTCTCCGGGAAGGCCCCTTGTCCATTGCCCGCGGGCGGAAAAGGGATCCGCATGCCGAAAAAGACCGCATCCCCGGCCCGGCAGATGATGTCATCCGCGTGCGGGAAATGGAGTATCCGAAATGACCGGCATGAAAGACCTTGAAAAAATTCTGCCCATCCTCGATGGGGTGTATACGGAAACCGTTCCCGCAGCAGGCCACGGTGTATATGGGTTTTCCTTCATGGACATCGCATCGCGGTTTGCGGATCTGGAAGGAACCGTGGTGCTGGCCAGCGGTTCAGACCACGACTGTGCCCGTCACCATATCCTGGCCGTGAGTCCCTGGATGATTTTCCGGAGCTTCGGTCTTCAAAACCGGTTTTTTTTCCCCTGGAAAAACGCTTCCGTCGACCTGGACGGCGATCCCCTGGCACTGCTTCGCTGTATTCTGCGGCACTACGGCTCCGGGCTTGCCGCCGCAGTTCCGGAAAATGATCCGGATACCCCGGTTTCCGCCGGGCTTTTCGGGTATCTTTCCTATGATCTCAAGGCGTATATTGAACGGCTTCCGAAAACCGTCATGGACGTTTTTCATCTTCCCTTGCTGGTGCTTTCCACCCCGTCCGCGATACTGGTGGAAGACCGGAAGACCGGAGGCCGGCGTTTATACCTGGCTGCCTGGAAGCCGCCGGAATACAACTCTCCAGCGACCAAAGCGGCTCCGGGCCCGGATTTTGAACCGGGCCCTGAAGCGGCGCGGCGGTTTTTTTTCGGTCGTCTGGAAGGCCCTCAGGCGTCCTTTCCGCCCGATGCCGCGCCGTCTTTTTCCGGCGACGAAAACGGCTTTGCATCCTCGTTTTCCAGAAAAACCTACATGGCGGCGGCGGAGCGGATCAAAGAATACATCGTCTCCGGTCATATTTACCAGGCAAACCTTTCCCAGCGCTTCGAAGGGGCGTTTTACGGCTCTGCCTTCGCCATGTTCCGGGAGTTGTTCGAATCGGCCCCGGCCCCATTTTATGCCTACGTGAACGCGGGCGATCACCAGGTCATATCCACCTCCCCGGAGCGGTTTCTTCTCCGCTCCGGCCGGCGCGTGGAAACCCGGCCCATCAAGGGAACCCGGCCGCGCGGGGCGACGCCCGAGTCGGACCGGGAAAATGCCGACGCGCTGCTGGCAAGCGCCAAGGACGATGCGGAGTTGTCCATGATCGTCGATTTGATGCGAAACGATCTCGGGCGTGTCTGTGAAGGCGGCAGTGTGCGCGTATCCGAACATCGGCGTTTGGAGTCCTACAAAAACGTCTTTCACCTGGTCTCTGTGGTGGAAGGGACGCTCCGGCAGAATATGGACAGCGTCGATCTGCTTCTTGCGGCCTTTCCAGGCGGTTCGATAACGGGCTGTCCGCGGATCAGGGCTATGGAAATCATCGACGAGCTCGAGCCATGCATGCGGCATGTCTACACGGGGTCGATCGGCTACATCGGATTTAACGAAACCATGGATCTTTCCATCGCCATCCGTACGGCCACCATCACGAAGGGCCGGATCTGTTTTTCAGTGGGCGGCGGTGTGGTCTTCGATTCCGACCCGGCCGACGAGTACGAGGAAACCCTTCACAAGGGACGTTCCATCATGGGCATGTTCGAAAAAAAAGATTCTCCGCGGCAAGTGCCGCCTGCCATGGCATGGTTTAACGGTGTGCTGGTACCCGCCGAAGACGTTCGGTTCGGGGCGGGGGGAAAGGGGGTGCGCTACGGGTACGGGTTTTTCGAAACGATCCGGGCGGACCGGGGGCATCCGGACTTCCTGGAAGAGCACATGGAGCGGTTCAACCGGTCCTGGCATGCGCTTTTTTTATCGCCGGCGCCCGATATGACGTGGCGGGAGATTATTCGCCAGGTGCTTTCGGCAAGCGGGTTGGCGGAGCGCCTGGCGGTGGTCCGGATCACGGCCGCCTGCATCGATGACGAAACAACCCCTTTTTCAGCGAATATCACGGTTACGGCGGCGCCGGCAAGACACCGCCTGTCACTGGCCGGCAAGGAGGCCCTGGACGTATCCATTTATCCGCACCCCCGCCAGACGCCCTTGGCGGAACATAAGACTTTGAATTATCTATATTATTATCTGGCTGGAAAGTGGGCAAAACAAAACGGTTACGATGAGGCCGTGATAAAGAATCCGGACGGATCGGTATCCGAGTCCAATACCGCAAACATAATCTGCATCCGAGGGGACTGCGTGGTAATTCCCGCATCGGAGCACGTACTTGCCGGGATCATGGCGGAGCAGGTGACCGCCTTTTTGCAAGACAATGGGTGGCGCGTGGCGAAAGAGCGTATATCAACCAACGACCTGCAAGGTTTTGATGCCGTTTTTCTGAGCAACTCCTTATTGGGGGCGGTCTGCGTCCGCTCCGTGGACGGCCGGCCGGTCCGGGTGGACAAAAACCTCTGCAAGCGCATCAACCGGCATGTTTTGCAGGGCGGCGTTTGCTGAAAACGCCGCCGCTGCATGCTGTCAGCGTCCCAGCGCTTCCCGGATTCTCGCCATGGCGGTTTCAACGTTTTCGGCGCTGTTGAAAGCGGAAAGCCTTATGTGGCGGGTTCCGCAGGTGCCGAAGCCGGCGCCCGGGGTACAGACCACCCCGGCATTGTTGAGCAGCATGTCGAAAAAATTCCAGGAATCGGTTTGCGCATCGATCCAGATATAGGGGGAATGCTTTCCGCCGACATAATCGTATCCCAGCGCATCCATTTCCTTGCGGATTCTGTCGGCGTTGGCCATGTACCCGGCGATGATTT
>SLJY01000042.1 GCA_007134875.1 Desulfobacterales bacterium | reverse complement strand
GGCCGCACCGTGGACGGTCAGGAGATCGAGGCGAGACCCGATTTCCTGGTCGGCTCCGGCGTGGAGTCCAAGTGGGGCAAGAACGTACCCGACCTGGAACTGCGGGAAATGGAGGAAATGACCAAAATGGGGACCGGCTACTTCCTGACCACACCGGTTTTCGATCTTGAAAGCTTCGAAAAGTTCCTGAGCCGGACCAATACTTTCGGCGTCCCGGTCATCGCAGAGGTTTTGATCCTCCGGACCGCCGGTATGGCCCGGTTTCTCAACCGCCACCTCAAAAGCGGCCTGGTTCCGGACTGGGTCATCCAGAAGCTCGCCACGGCCCAGGACAAGGAAAGAGCCAGCATCGAACTGTTTGCCGACACGATCAAGGGCCTCAAGCAGCTTTGCGACGGCGTGCACATCATCACCATCGGCGGCGAGGAAAAGCTCAAGCATTACCTGGATGCGGCCAAGCTCAAATAGTGGCTGAACGGAAAACCATGGCCCTTTCAACCGCAACGAACAAAGGAGCCGTAACCGTGAAAAACATCGTTATCACCATCAACGGCAAAAAGATTTCCACGCCGCCGGGCATCACGATTCTCGCCGCGGCCGAACGGAACGCGATCGCCATTCCCACCCTTTGCAACCATGCCGAACTATCCCCCTACGGAGCATGCCGCATCTGTCTTGTGGAAGACAAGAGCTCAGGGCGCCTCATGGCATCCTGCGTCACCCCCGCGGCGCAGGACATGAATATCGCAACCGATTCCGACAGGGTCCTTGAACACCGTAAAAACATCGTTCGCCTGATGATCGCCGAACATCCGGAATCCTGTATCGTCTGCAACAAGGGCAACCGGTGCGAGCTCAGACGGGTGGCTGCCGAGCTGGGCGTGGCCGAAACCAGGCTTTATCCCATGCCCAACTACAAACCCTTCGAAACGTTCAACCCGTTTATCGCGCGGGATCTCAGCAAATGCATCCTATGCGGAAAATGCATCCGGGCGGATCATGAACTGGTGGCTGTCGGCGCCATCGACTACAGCGACCGGGGGTTTTCATCCCGGCCTGCCACCCTCCACGAGCGTCCCCTGGAAGAATCCGTCTGCACATTCTGCGGCACCTGCGTATCCATGTGCCCCACCGGCGCTCTTTCGACGCGCAGCGAGCACTATACCGGCACCCCAGAGAAGGAGGCCTATACCATCTGCGGGTTCTGCGGCGCAGGCTGCTCTATGGCCGTGGGCGTTTCCGGCGGACGGATTGTGGACATCAACCCGTCGACGGACAAAAACACCGTCAACGGCGCCACCCTCTGCGTACGGGGGCATTTTGCCCACGATTACCTGCTCTCTGCGGATCGTCTGACCACCCCCCTGATCCGGAAAAAAAACGAAGACGGCACCGAATCGCTCCAGGCGGCCGCATTCAATGATGCGCTTTCGTCCGTAGTAGGCAGAATCGCGGATATCAAGCGCCGCCACGGACCGGAAAGCATCGGCTTTATCGGTTCCGCCAAGTGCACCAACGAGGAAAACTACCTGTTCCAGAAAATCGCGCGGGTCATCTTCGAAACTAACAACGTGACCAACTGCCAGGAACAAAACGGCGCCGCACTCTTGCGGCGGATCGATGAAAAAACCGGCGTGGCAGCCCGGATCATGCCTTTTTCCGGGCTTGAGCACGCCGAAGCCATCGTGTTGGTCGGCACCGATCCGGAGCACACCGTGCCGGTTGCCGGGTATCACATCCGGCGCGCCGTAAGGAACAAAGCGCCCATGGTGGTCGTCGACCCATCCGGAAGCGGCATCGCATCGTTCGGGGGCCTGTGGCTCCACCCCGAAACCAATGGTCAGTGGGGACAGGACGCCCTCCGGTTTTCACCCGACGCACTGGAAGCGCTGGCGGCGGGCATTGCTGAAGAAAACGGCTCAGACAATACGCATATCGGGGGGCAAACCGAAGATCCCGGCGGCTGGGTCGATGCACTGTCCGGTAAAAGCCCGGATGCACGCGCCCGGGCCGCCGGCATCGACGCCGCAAAATTGCGGAAAGCCGCATCCATGCTTTCCGGCAAAAAAATCGCGGTCATTCTTCCCCCGGATCTCCTGGAACGCAGGTACGGGATTCAAACCTTCGATGCGGCCTTCAACCTTGCCCTGCTCACCGGAAGTATCGGTGCGCAACACGCCGGGTTGTTCGTTTTCACCCTGGAAAACAATACCGCAGGCGCCCTGGACATGGGATGCGCGCCGGACCTGCTCCCGGGACGCCGGAATGCGGCCGATCCGGACGACCGGAAAATCCTCGAAAAAACATGGGAGAAGACCCTGCCGGATACGCCCGGGATGGGCCTCCGCGAAATGATCGAGGCCGCGGAGGCGGGTAATCTCAAGGCGCTCTACATCATGGGGGAAAATCCCTTGCGCGCCCTGCCGGACCCCGAACGCATCGCCGCAGCATTTGAAAAGCTCGAATTCATCGTCGTTCAGGACATCGTCAGAACCCGAACGTCGGAAATCGCCCACGTGGTGCTGCCTGCCGCCGCATTTTCCGAAAAACAGGGCTCATTCACCAATACGGAAGGTCGGATCCAGAGCTTTGGGCCCGCCGCCCGGCCGCCGGGAGACGCGCTGCCGGACTGGAACATCCTGGCATCGCTTGCCAGGAAGGCCGGTTACCCGGAACAGTACACAACCATCGAAAAAATCCGCCAGGAAATCCGCCGCATCGCGCCGTTGTACTCGGCCATGGGAAGCCACCGGAGGGAATGGCTCAAAAAAACGGATTCCGGCGCATCGAAACCGTTTTCCTTTGCCCCGCCCTTCCGGCCGGAACCCGTGCAACAAGACGATTCATATCCGTTTTCCGCCTATATCGGAAATCGCCGCTGGCACTTGGGATCCGGCACCCGGACCGCACGCTCCGGCCGGATAACCGCTGCATACGGGACCGGCAGGATCGGAATCTCAAGAGAGGATGCGGAAAACCTGGGCATTGCAAACGATGATCCGATGGCCGTTCGCATAACGTCGGCTACCGGCTCCATCGAGCGGCACGCAGAGATATTCCCCGGCCTGCCCGCAGGCTTCGTATTCGTGCCCTCCGGCTTTTCCGGTAACGATGCGATGCGGATCGCGGATTTCGATTCCGTGCCAACCGGCACAGAAAACGACAGCCATGGCTGGCGAACGGTTCGCGTACGAATGGAAACCATATAGGATCAACATACACCAAGGAGCATTGCAATGGACCCCACGCAATTCGACCGGAAAAAACTCGCCGCGGTCATCGGGAAGTACCAGGACAAAAAATGGGCGCTGATTCCGCTGCTCCAGGACGTGCAGGAGGTCTTCGGCTTCATACCGCCCGAATCCATCGAACCGATTGCAGAGGCCCTGCAGATGTTTCCCTCGGAAGTCCAGGGCGTTGTCACTTTTTATTCCGGATTTTCTCTCAAGCCCAAGGGCCGCCAGGTTCTCAAGGTGTGCCGAGGGACGGCCTGCCATGTCAAAGGCAGCCGGTCCATCCTGCGCATGATCAAAAAAGACCTGGGCCTCGAGGAAGGCGAAACCAGCGAGGACTACCAATTCACCCTGGAAACGGTCGCATGCCTGGGTGCATGCTTTCTCGCACCCACCATGATGGTCAACCGCGACTATTTCGGCAAGCTCAATCCGACCAAGGTGGGCGCCGTATTAGGCCAATACCGGAAAGAAGACAAGGAGGCGTGAGCCCCATGGAAAAACTCACATCCAGTGGCCAGTTGGAGTGGTTCCGCAACAAGATCCTTGCGGAATCGGGTAAAAAGCGAACCGAGGTCCACGTCTGCATGACCGGCTGCAGGGCCTACGGTGCGGCGGCCGTCCGCGACGCCCTTGCACAGTCGGTAAACGAGCGCGGCCTGGACGGAGAAGTGGAAATCCGTTCCACCGGATGCCATGGATTCTGCGCCAAGGCGCCGGTCGTTGCCATCGAGCCCCTGGGCGTGCAGTACCAGGAGGTCGACCCGTCGGATGCCGGGGAGATTGTGGAAAAAACCCTGGCGCAGAACCAGCTCATCGACCGGCTTGCCTACGAGGACCCCAAAACCGGGCGTCGCATCTACTACCGCAACCAGATACCCTTCTACCAGAAACAACTGAGGCGCGTGCTCGCCAACTGCGGGCGGATCGATCCCACGAAAATCGAGCACTACATCGCTGCCGGCGGATACAAGGCCCTTGTAAAGGCCCTTTCCAAAATGACACCGGAAGCCGTCATCGAGGAGGTCGTGGAATCCAAGCTGAGGGGGCGGGGGGGTGCCGGCTTTCCGGCCGGCATCAAGTGGCGGTTTGCCCGCCAGACCGAATCGTGGCCCAAGTACGTGGTGTGCAATGCGGACGAGGGCGACCCGGGCGCGTTCATGGACCGGGCCCTCCTGGAAGGCGATCCGCACTCGGTCATCGAGGGGATGATCCTTGGCGGATACGCCATGGGCGCCGAGTACGGCATCATCTATGTACGCGAAGAATATCCCATCGCGGTAGAACACCTTGGAATCGCGCTCAGGCAGTGCGAAGCCCTGGGTCTGACCGGGAAGAATATCCTGGGCTCGGGCTTTAACTTCGAGCTGTCCATCAAGATGGGCGCGGGGGCCTTCGTCTGCGGCGAGGAAACCGCGCTCATGGCATCCATCGAGGGGAAACGCGGCATGCCGAGACCCCGCCCGCCCTTCCCCGCCCAGGCCGGCGTGGACGGCCAGCCCACCAACATCAACAACGTGGAGACCCTGGCCAACATCCCGCTGATCATCAAGAACGGCTCCGGGTGGTACACGGAAGTCGGAACCGAGGCCTCCAAGGGCACCAAGATCTTTTCGCTTGCCGGGAAGGTCAACAATACCGGCCTCGTGGAAGTGCCCATCGGCACCACCATCAAGGAAGTGGTCTTCGAGATCGGCGGCGGCATCCCCAAGGGACGTCAGTTCAAGGCCGTCCAGATGGGCGGACCGGCGGGCGGCTGCGTGCCGTCGCGCTTCATGAACCTGCCCATCGACTACGACACCATCCAGCGCATCGGCGCCATCATGGGCTCGGGCGGCATGGTCGTGCTGGACGAAAACAACTGCATGGTGGAGATCGCGCGGTTCTTCCTGGCATTCACCCAGAGCGAATCGTGCGGCAAGTGCGCACCATGCCGGCTGGGAACTACTCAGCTCCTGGAGACGTTGACGGCCATCACCGACGGATACGGGCACATAGAGGACATCGAGGCCATCAAGACCATCGGAAACACCATGACTGAAGCCTCCCTGTGCGGACTCGGCCAGGCCAGCCCCAAGCCGGCGCTCTCCACGCTCAAGTATTTCGAAAACGAATACCGGGAGCATATCCACGAACATCGCTGCGCCGGCGCCGTCTGCGATTCCATGGTCATCTCCGCATGCCAGCACGCCTGCCCGGCAGGCATCGACGTGCCCAACTACGTGGCCGCCGTGGCCATAGACGACTACAAGACGGCCGTGGAGATCATCCGGGAGCGAAACCCCTTCGTCTCGGTTTGCGGCCGCATCTGCATCCATCCCTGCGAATATAAATGCCGCCGCGGAGAGCTTGACGAGCCGGTCGCCATCCGGGCCCTCAAACGCTTCGCCGCGGACCGTTACTACGCGGAGTTCGGAAACCAGCGCGAGCCCTTCCCCGTCACCCGGCCGCAGAAGGTGGCCGTGGTCGGGGCAGGTCCGGCCGGACTATCCTGCGCCTACTTCCTGGCCGAGATGGGCTATGAAACCAAGGTCTTCGAAGCCCAACCGGTTCCCGGCGGCATGCTGGGGATTGCAGTACCCGAGTTCCGCCTGCCGCGCGAGACCATCGAAATGGAAATCGGCTATATCGAGAACGCCGGCGTCAAGATCGAGTACAACTCTCCCATCGACGCCAACCGCACGGTCAACGACCTGATGAAGGAAGGATTTTCGGCGGTCTTTATCGCGGCCGGCGCCCAGGCCAGCAAGCGGATCGGCATCCCCGGCGAAGAGGAAGACCTCGAAGGCCTCTATTACGGGCTTACCTTTCTCCGGGATGTGCGCATGGGCGATGACATCCATCTTACCGGAAAAACCGTGGTCATCGGCGGCGGCAACGTGGCCATGGACGTGGCCAGAACGGCCCTTCGCGCCGGCTCCCACGACGTGCAGCTCTT
The DNA here is from genome assembly GCA_007134875.1 of Desulfobacterales bacterium. Classification (GTDB taxonomy): domain Bacteria; phylum Desulfobacterota; class Desulfobacteria; order Desulfobacterales; family Desulfosalsimonadaceae; genus B1SED10-16. The sequence continues at coordinate 704 of SLJY01000042.1, read as the reverse complement.
CTGCCTCGAAGACCGCGACGAGATGCCCGCATGGGAAAAGGAGGTCGAGGAAACCATCGACGAAGGCGTCATCGTCAACCCGGCCTGGTCGCCCAGCCATATCGATTACGAAGACGACCGCGTTACCGGGATCACCTTCACGCGCTGCCTGTCGGTTTTCGACCAGGAGGGGAATTTCAACCCGGAATGCGATTTTGCCGAAACCCAGTTCGTGGAGGCCGACAACATCGTCATTTCCATCGGACAGGCCCCGGACATGTCATTTCTGCCGGAAGACAGCCAGCTCGAACGTGCACTGTGGGGGTCTCTTATCGTGGATGAAAACACGCTTTCCACAAACATACCCGGCGTGTTTGCCGGCGGGGACTTTACCACGGGGCCGACATTCGTAATCCGGGCCATCGCATCGGGCCGGCGCGCAGCCCTTGCCATCGACCAATACCTGGGCGGTGAAGGCGGCAGGGTCCGGATCCGCGACGAAAAAAGCCGCTTCGTGCAGGATATCGGCCTGGCTTTGGATGAGGATGAGGACCAGATGGAGGACAAGCCCCGCGTCCACCTTGAAATGGAGGCTGCCGATGAGCGCATCTCCGATTTCCGGGAGGTCGAACGGTGTCTGAATGCCGATGAGGCCCACTTTGAAGCAAGGCGGTGCCTGCGGTGCGATCTTGAAAAAGAGAGGAGTGAACAATGATAAGGTCCAT
>SLJY01000163.1 GCA_007134875.1 Desulfobacterales bacterium | reverse complement strand
TTATCATCCTGTCGCTGGCTTTCAACAAGATGGGCATCACGCCTGTTGACATAGAGACCAAGAAGATGGTCGACCGGATTCATGGCTGGGGATCGGACTATGATGAGGTCCGCTACAATGGATCCATCATGCCCGTTGCTATCGTGTTGATCTGTGTGGTAATATTCATATGGGGACTTCAGCCCTGGCCATAATAAAATCGTGCCGGAAGCATTTGCCTTAGCCAATGCTTGATTTGAAAAGAGGCAGGAGAATGACGGTACTTCTCCTGCCTCTTTTTTCGGTATGGGGCGGGTCGAGGATTTCTCCCGCTATAAAGCCTTTATTTCATTGACCGGGGGGATGCCGTTGTCTAATCTGTCAACATGAGTGATCCGGTATGTTTTTAACGACACAGTGACAAAGGGCTTCTGATGACTTATTTTATTTCCATGAAAGCTGCCCTGCAGCTTGATGAAACCATTTACCCGCAGATCATGGCCGAGGGAAAAATCGTTCGGTATACCGTGATCAACGTACTTGCCATGGGATTCATCCACGCATTGTTCTCGCTTGGTTTCAGCGGCATGCTCTGGTCGGCGGAAATGCCTTTGGCGGGTAAGCTGATTTTTGCAGGGGCGGGCATCGGCGTGGCTTTTTTGATGCATGCAGGCGCGTCTTTGTTTCTGTGGGTTTTTACCCGCGGGGCAGGCGGTCGGGTGGAGTTTCTGCCCATGTACATGTACACGGGTGTCGCTGTAATCGGGTTGTGGCCGCTCGCCCCGTTTCTTTCCGCATGGCAGGCGGGAGCAACGGGAACCGGCCTGCATCTTTTGCTGGCTATCACATCCCTGTATGGCCTGACGGTTGTCTATAGCGCGGCCAGAAGCGCATCCCGGCTGTCGCCGCCAAGAATGGCCGCCGCCGTGACGGTCTGCATCGTTGTGATTGCCTCGATGCTTTATATATGGTTGTAACGGTACAAGGGGGTCTCTGATTGAATCGTAAGGATGTATCCGTGGCTGAAAACACCGGGCGTGAACATTTTTTCGAAGTCATCACCCGGGTCAGCCGGGCCCTGCACGAAAGCATCGACCTGAACGAAACGCTTCAGGCCATGGTCACTACCATCACCGAAGTGTTCGGGGCAAAGGGGTGCGCGCTCAGGGTATTGGATCCCGAGGAAAATGAACTGGAACTGATGGCATCGACCGGCCTGTCGGAAGCCTACCTGGAAAAAGGAACGGTCCTGGCGGATGACAGCCTTTCGGAGGTTTTCGAGGACAGCCTCGTGGTCATCGGGGATGTGGCCGATGACCCGAGAGTTCAGTACCCGGATGCCGCGCTTCGGGAGGGGATCGTTTCCATCGTCGGGGTCCCGTTCCAGGTGACCGGCTCCATGCGCATGGTGATCCGTTTGTATTTCGACACACCGTTGACTCTCACGGAAGAGGACCGTCACCTTTTATATTTCATGGCGCAGCAGAGCGCCATTGCCATCAAGAGCGCAATTCAGCACAGCCGTTACCTGGAGACGTTCCGGAAGGTTTCCGCAGCCATCCATGAAGGGGATGCGGTCGGCGACATTCTGGAGACCATCGTCACCAAGATTCATGAAATCATGGAGGCGCGCGGCTGCATTTACTGGATCGTTGATACGGACCAGGAATCGGTCTACATGAAAGTGACCAGTGGGTTCCAGATGAACGCGCTTTCCGGGATCGAATATCCCACCCTTCGGGAAGTCTTCCGTTTTGAAGACGACAAGGCGGTTTTTTTCAAAGACGTCCGCGAGGATCCCCGCATCCCCAGCACCACGGGGCTGGGAAAACAGATGGTCATCTCCATTTTAGGTGTGCCCTTCCCCATCGTGGACCAGTATAAAGGGGTTTTGGCCGTCTACTTCAGCCGCCCCCGGGATCTCCTTCAAAGCGAGATCGATTTTGTGCGGGACTCCGGCCGCCAGGGAGCGATCGCCCTGCACAAGGCATTCCGCTACGATGAGCGGATGCTGGCGGCTTTCCGGGAGATCATCGAGGGGCTCGTACTGGCCTTGGAAGCAAAGGATCTCTGCACTCACGGGCATTCCCTGAACGTGGCCAACTACGGAAAAATGACAGCGCAGCAGATGGGGCTTTCGGAGCGGGAAGCCGAGGAGGTCTACCGGGGCGGATTGCTCCATGACATCGGCAAACTGGCGATGCAGGACAACATCCTTGGGAACCTGGGGCATCTCTCGCCGGGGGATTTTGAAACCATCAAGCAGCATCCCGTGATCGGCGCGAAAATTATCGGCCGGCTGTCTCTTTTGAACGAGGTCACGCCCATCATTTTGTATCACCACGAACGCTGGGACGGCTCCGGATATCCCGAGGGACTCATGGGCGAGGCGATCCCTCTTGGCGCCCGGATCATTGCCGTAAGCGATGCGTTTGACGCCATGACATCGGACCGGCCCAAAAAGGACAACATGAGCATCACACGGGCCCTGAATCTTCTTTTGCTGGAGGGGGGGACCAAGTTCGATCCGGATGTGGTCCGGGCGTTTGTTTCTGCCATCAAGGAGAATATCGATTCCGTCCAGCCCTTTACCATGCCCGAAGGGACCGGTAACGACGTTGAGGCGCCTGCCTGCGAAAAGCGGAAGACCCAGATTCCCGAGTGGATCCGGCGCTGCATCCCCGGCTTTTGAAATACGCGGGATGATGCGCAGCGCCGATATTGGTTTTTACAGCATTCAGCTTTGGGATGGCAGCGAAAAAAGCTCAAGATCAAGGCGCGCGAATCTCGAAGAATTGAGCGTACTGGTCGTACGTGAGATTCTGAGAGATGATGCGCAACGCCGATATTGAGCTTTTTTCGCTGCCATCAGGGGAAGTGGAGGAAAAAGTCGAGCCTTAGCTTCCCCTGCGCCGTGCGGATGCGCTTAAAGGCTTCCTTCAGGGCCTGGCGCTCGATGGAGGAGAGGTTCGCAGGCTGGAGATAGTTGTCGGGCGGCGCCCCTTTTTCGCCGACCATTGACGCCTGGTGCTTGAGCCGCTGGAACATGAGATATTCATAAGCATCCGTAAGATTGTCCAGGGTTTCCTTGTCGATACTGCCCAGCCGATGGACGGCTTCCAGCCGCCGGATAGTGTTTGCCTCGGCGATGCCTCCCTGCAAAGCATAGATCCTGGAAAAATCAACCACGAGCCGCATGGCGCTCTTGATGTCCAGCCCGCCTTTTCTCTCTCCCTTTTCCTCCAGTACGAAGTTGCCGAAAAAACTCAGCGGGGGGGTGTAGTGCATGATGCTTTGCGCCATGTGGCGTAAAAAACCGGGCCACTCCCTGAGTCGCCTGAACATTGACATGTGCAGGGATTTAACCATCTCCTCGCGGCCGTAGCCCAGGCGGAAGTCGAAAAAGATGCCGGCCTTGAGCAGTCCATCCGGGTCGTCGCTTTCGATCCACTTGCGGTGGTATTTTTTCCATTGGGAAATCGGCTGGCACCACAACGGGTTTTTGGCCATGATGTCGTACTCGCAGTGCGTCTGGCCGATTTCATGAAGCCAGTCGCAGACCCTGGTTCCGAGATTCAGAAAGTATCGGGTTACGGATTCCAGGTCGTTTTCGTCCACGTCCTCGAAGACGATGGCATTGTCTTGGTCGGTTTTAAGTGTCTGCTCCTTCCGGCCCTCGCTGCCGAACACGATAAATGCGAATTCAACCGGAGGATGCCCTGTGTCCTCAATTGCCATGTCCATAACCCGCCGCAGCATTTCATCGGTAAGGGCCGTGATGATGGAGTTAAGGTGAAACGACCGGGCTCCGCTGTCGATAAGTTTGCCGATCAGTTTCGGCAGCCTGGCATAGCATGCTTTCAGTTCGTCAAGCCCTTGGGCCAGGGTCATTTCCCGGATCAGGAATACCGGGGAAAGCGTCTGGGCCAGAAAAAGGTCCCGTTCGGTGATCATACTGGTTGTCGTGCCGTTGTCCCGCAGGGCCAGGTGTTTGACCTGGTTTCGCATCATGTTGAGAAGCGCCTCGAATACCTGGGCATCCGAATCAATGGTTATAAGCGGGGCGGTCATGATTTCCCCGGCCGGTCCGTCGGGGGATCGGTCTTCAACGATCACTTTTTTTCGCAGGTCGTAGTCGGTGATCATCCCGGCGGGTTGGCCGTCGTCGTTGGTTACCAGGACTGCGCTCCGGCGGCTGGCCGTCAGCATGCGCGCCGCATCCCGGATAGGGGTGGATTCAGCGCAGGATGGAAACACCTGGGCCATGTCTTTTACCGTTCTGGACAGAAACGACGACTGGGTTTCGAATTCTCCCAGGCCGGAGATGTCGCGGAAAATGCCGTCAGGCGCTTTTTGGCTGTCCGCGTCATAGGATGATGAGAAAAACCGGGCAAAGGCGGAGGATTTTATGCAGAGCCGGAAAAAGTTCTCCCGGTCCAGGCGGTACACGGACGCTTCGGTCATGCACCGAAGGGTGCTCGTCGATACGCTGTTGTTGAACAGAAGGGATATGCCGCCGTAGGTTCTGCCCGGCCCCAGAATCTCCTTGAGCCTCTGTTTTCCGTCCTGTTCGATGATTCTTTCCAGGCTGCCGGAACGGACGATGACGATATGCGTAACGATGGTTTCTTCCTGGGTGAACAGGACGCGTCCCGGCAGGTATTTCTCCACTTCCAGGTTGGCCGCCACGATTTCGATTTCGGTTCGCGGAAGAAAATGGAAGGGTGAGCTGTCCATGAGAAACCGCTGGCGTTCCTTTAGTTCGGACGCATCGACGCTGACTGCCGGGCGCGGAAAATTTTCCATCAGTCCCCCTTGTCTTTAAACGGCATGTGAATCTCTACATCGCCGCTGTAGCCCCGCTTGATTTTGGCGCTGGGATAGCATTTTTCAAATACCCGGATCATGGCCTTGTTTTCGCTTAAAACCGTCGCCACAAACGCTTTATACTTGTTTTCCCTTGCGATTTTTTCCAAAAGTTTTAGCAGATAGGTTCCCAGCCCCATGTTCTGGTATTCCTCCTTGACAACGAAAGCCACTTCCGCCACGGCTTCTTCGGCAAAGCCGTAGGATCCGATGGCTACGATTTCCTTGTGCTTGCCCAACTGAACAATACCTATGATGGTCATGTTCTGGTGATAGTCCACCGCGGCCCACTGTTTTTGAAGCATTTCCCGCGAAAAGATCTTGCGGCGGTTGAAAAACCGGTAGAAGACCGTGGATTCCTGCAGTGAGTAATAGAAGTTTCTGGTGGCGAACTCGTCAGACGGGAGGAGCGGACGGAACTCCACCGCCTTACCGTTTTCCAGTTCCAGGTGGGACTTGTAGTTTTCCAGAAACATCAGGTCCTGCTTGCTGGGAGGAAGCTGGTCTGCAAAGATGTAGTGGCGCTTTTTGGCTTCGCTGATAAGCATCTCACGGAACCTTGGATGGGCGATCTGGGCGAGCTCCATGACCCGCTGGTAGATTCCCTTGCCGTGAAGTTCGGCGATACCGTATTCCGTGACCACGACATCGACGTCGCCGCGCGTGGTTGCCACGCCGGCCCCTTCGCTCAGGTGGGGGACGATGCGTGACACCTCCCCGTTCTGGGCGGTGGAAGGAAGCGCAATGATGGAAAAGCCGTCTTTGGACATCTTGCTGCCGCGAATGAAGTCCACCTGGTCGCCGATGCCGCTGTAGAAGAGATATCCCTTGGAGTCCGTGCATATCTGGCCCGTCAGGTCGATCTCCAGGGCGGAGCTGATGGAGATGAGGTGGTCGTTTCTGGCGATGACGTTGGGGTCGTTGACGAACTGGGAGGTCCTGAAATAAAACATGGGGTTGCTGTCCACGAAGTCGTAGAGCTTTTCCGACCCCATGCAAAGAGAGGTCACAACCCGGTTGGGAAGGTGGGATTTTCTCCGGTTGGTGATGACTTTTTGTTCAAACAGGGGCAGAAAGCCGTCCGTGATGACCTGGGTATGAATTCCCAGGTCTTTTTTGCCCGAAAGAAACGGCAGGATGTAGTTGGGGAGATGGCCGAACCCGACCTGGAGGGTGGCGCCGTCATCCACGAGCTGATTGACGTACCTTGCTATGCGCTCCACGATTTCAAGGTTCTTGGGCTCGGCGATCGCTTCAACAAGCGGTTCTTCGTGGTATACGATGCAGTCGATGTCATCCACGTGAACAAAGCCGTCCCCCCATGTTCTGGGCATGCGCGGATTGACCTGGGCGATGATGAAGCCGGCGTTTTCCATGCCGGACTGCGTGATATCAACGGAAATACCAAGGCTGCAGAATCCGTACTTGTCCGGCGGGCTGGTCTGGATCAGGGCCACATCCAGGCCGATTTGCCGGGTCTCGAACAGGTGCGGAATCTGGGAAAGGTAGGCGGGGATATAGTCGATTTTCCCCTCAAAGGCTGCCTGGCGCATATGGAGGCTGATGAAAAAAAGCTTGAGAGAAAACCGGTTGGTGACCTTGGGATCGTTGATGTATTGGCTGAAGGTCATGGAAAGCATCTGATAGATGACAATATCCTGGATCGTTATATCTTCGATCATCGCCCGGATGAGATGCTGCGGCTCGCCGCATCCTGTCCCGATAAAGACCCGGCTCCCGTTTTTGATTTTTTTGACTGCATCCTCGGCGGTTACAAGCTTCTCGGGGCAGTAAGCGTTCAGGTCCATCCATTGTCTCCTTTTTGAAGCGCCGAAAACGGGGCCGGAAAATCGGTTTCCAATCACGGCTTTTTACGCGTGCATCTGTTTTGATGGATTCCAGGTTTTAATATATCGGTGAAGGAGCCAAAACGCAAGCCTTGACGGCTTTGCAAAAAGTTCAATATCTGCGGCTGCGCGCAATCCTTGATCTTGAACTTTTTACGAAGCCGTCTGATCGCAACTTTTATCGAGTGCATCAAGCTTTGAAATGGTTTGGAGGAACTTGCAAAATCGCCAGTAACTTCCATATTGGCTTGACATGGATCCGGATCAATGTAATTGTCTAAATAAAACATAAGGGATAAAATGTCTATCGAAGTCGTTTTCTCTTTTTTATTATCTTTCCTGTAAACACTGTTTTTTCTGTAATTGTGCCGTTTTGATGCAGGTTTCTGGTTTTTTCCCGGGGTCGGGGCGAGAATTTTTATTTGATTAATCTTAACCTTAACGATAACATTATATTTGGTTGTGCATCCGGTTTTGACCCGGCGGTCCGGTCCGGGTGGCGTTTCATCACCAACCGTCCAACCCTATTGCAAAGTATAAGGAGATCAAATGGGTGCCGATTCAGAAGTTTATCGATCCGAAAATCCGATCCGGGTGGTCACGGCGACCTCCCTGTTCGACGGTCATGACGCCGCCATCAACATTATGCGCCGCATTCTCCAGGACAGCGGCGCGGAGGTGATCCACCTTGGACACAACCGTTCGGTAACGGAAATCGTCCATGCCGCTATCGAGGAGGATGTCCAGGGCATCGCGGTGTCGAGCTACCAGGGCGGCCACATGGAATACTTCAAGTACATGCGGGACATGCTGGTCGAAAAGGATGCGGCCCATATCAAAATTTTCGGCGGCGGCGGTGGGGTGATCGTGCCCGATGAAATCCGGGAGCTCGAGGATTACGGGATCACCAAGATCTACTCCCCCCACGATGGCTCGAAGATGGGGCTTCAGGGGATGATCAATCACATGATGGAGAACATGGATTTTTCGCCGGTCGACGTGGGCCGGGTGGATCCTGCCGGTATCTCCCGGGATAATCCCATGGCCGTCGCCCGAATGATATCCGCAGCTGAAGCCTCCCTGGCGTCGGACAACAGCCGGATCGAAGAGATCCGCAAGGCCGTGAAAGACCGGATACCGGAACGCAAAATTCCGGCCATCGGGCTTACCGGTACGGGGGGCGCCGGCAAATCCTCGCTTACCGATGAAATCATCCTGAGACTGCTCCACGACCAGCCGGATATCCATATCGGGGTGCTGTGCTGCGATCCGTCCCGCCGGAAAACAGGGGGCGCTCTTTTGGGCGACCGGATCCGCATGAACGCAATCGACACGTCCCGGGTCTACCTGCGGAGCATGGCGGTTCGCCGTACGAGCTTCGAGCTGCCCACCGTGCTGCCCGATGCCGTGGACATTCTGAAAGCCGCAGACATGGATTTGATCATCATCGAAACCGCCGGTATCGGTCAGGGATCGTCCAACGTGTTCGATCTCACCGATTTGTCCATTTACGTGATGACCGCGGATTACGGCGCGGCAACCCAGCTCGAAAAGATCGACATGCTTGATTACGCGGACATCATCGTGATCAACAAGTTCGACAAGCAGGGCAGCGAGGACGCCATACGGGATATTCGCAAACAGGTCCAGCGCAACAAGAAAGCCTTCGATAAAAAGCCGGAAGAAATGCCGGTGTACGGCACCATCGCCGCCAAATTCAACGACGACGGCGTGACCGCCATGTACCGGTTCCTGCTGGAGACGCTTCACGGGAAAACCGGCATTCGGCTGGAATCGAGCCTTCCGGATCCCGGTGTCACGGAATCGTCTTCCAAATCGATCATCGTTCCGCCCGAGCGCACCCGCTACCTCTCGGAAATATCGGACACCCTGCGTCACTACCACGAAGAGACGAAAAAACAGGCGGGTCTGGTCCGCAAGGCCAACCACCTGGAGCAGGCGGCCGAGCAGCTGTCGGCCGGTTCTACCAAGGGAGATTCCGGGCAGCTTATGGCCCGCCTGAAGGAAGAGGTGGAAACGGCGAAAGCCGCCCTGGATCCACAAACCCGGACGCTCGTCGAGGAATGGGGGGAAATCCGGGAGTCGTACATGCAGGAGGAGTTCGTCTACACTGTTCGGGACCGGGAGATCCGGGTGCCCCTGAAGACCGAGACGCTCTCCCACCTGCGGATACCGAAAGTCGCCCTTCCCGGGTATTCGGATCCCGGCGACCTCTATACCTGGATGCGCAAGGAAAACGTTCCCGGCCGCTTTCCCTTCACCGCCGGCGTCTTCCCCCTTAAACGGGCCGACGAGGACCCCACCCGGATGTTCGCAGGAGAAGGAGATCCCAAACGGACCAACCGACGGTTTAAGCTGCTTTCCGAGGCATACCCGGCCAAACGGCTTTCCACGGCATTCGATTCGGTGACGCTCTACGGATTCGACCCGGATCCGCGTCCCGACATTTACGGCAAGGTCGGCACATCCGGGGTCAGCGTATGCAACCTTGACGATGTAAAGGTGCTCTACGGCGGTTTTGACCTGTCCGCGCCCAGTACCTCGGTGTCCATGACCATCAACGGCCCTGCGCCCATTATGCTGGCGATGTTTCTGAACACCGCCATCGACCAGCAGTTGGAAAAATTCGAGGAGGAAAACGGCCGGAAACCGAGCGAGCAGGAGGCGGCCGAAATCAGGACACGTGTGCTTTCCAATATCCGCGGGACCGTCCAGGCCGATATCCTGAAAGAGGACCAAGGGCAGAACACCTGCATCTTTTCCATCGATTTCGCCCTCAAGATGATGGGCGACATCCAGCAGTATTTCATCGACCATGGCGTGCAGAACTTTTACTCGGTGTCGATCTCCGGTTATCACATTGCGGAGGCCGGGGCGAATCCCATTTCCCAGCTGGCCTTTACGCTGGCAAACGGGTTCACCTACGTGGAATACTATCTGTCTCGCGGCATGCCCATTGATTCCTTCGCGCCGAACCTGTCCTATTTTTTCTCCTCGGGCATGGATCCGGAATACAGCGTGATCGGCCGGGTCGCCCGCCGCATCTGGTCGGTTGCGTTAAAGGAAAAATACGGCGCGGACATACGGTCCCAGATGCTCAAATACCATATTCAGACCTCGGGCAGATCGCTTCACAGCCAGGAAATACAGTTCAACGACATCCGGACCACGCTTCAGGCGCTGTATGCCGTCTATGACAACTGCAACAGCCTGCACACCAACGCCTACGACGAGGCCGTGACCACGCCTTCTGAGGAATCCGTGCGCCGGTCGCTGGCCATTCAGCTGATCCTTAACCGCGAATACGGGCTGAACAAAAATGAAAACCCCAACCAGGGCAGCTTCATCATCGAAACGCTGACGGACCTGGTGGAGGAGGCGGTCCTGGCCGAGTTCGACCGCATCACCTCCCGCGGCGGGGTCCAGGGGGCCATGGAGCGGGGCTACCAGCGCTCCAAGATCCAGGAGGAATCGATGTATTACGAGCATCTCAAGCACTCCGGGGATATGCCCATCATCGGCGTCAACACGTTTATCAGTCCGGACTACGATCCGAATGCGGCATTGAGCGATTTGGAGCTGGCCCGGGCCACCGAGGAGGAAAAAGGCTCACAGCTCCAGCGATTGGCGGACTTCCAGGAAAGAAACAAGGACAAGTCGCCCGAGGCGATCCGGTCTCTCAAGGAGACGGTTCTTTCCGGCGGCAATATCTTCGGGGAGCTGATGAAAACCGTCCGGTACTGCTCCATGGGTCAGATTACCGGCTCGCTCTACGAAGTGGGCGGAAAGTACCGGCGGAATATGTAGGAACTATCTCAAAATTGTCTTTCGGCCCAATATCTTTGTTGGCGTCTTATTTCAAATCCTCGAAATACGCCAGTATGTCAGCGGTTTGAAATAAGACGCCGCCGCGATTTTGAACCGAAATCCGAATTTTGAGAAGGGTACTAGTGTCTGAACAAAAACCATAGCAATCACGCAGGATTCGAAAATTATATTTTACGGGGAGACAATCAATGAAAGAAGCTGTGATCGTCAGCGCGGTCCGGACGCCGCTGGGTGCGTTCAACGGATCGCTGGCCACCACGGGCGCCACCGATCTTGGCGCCATTGTGATAGAGGAATCCATACGCCGGGCGAAGATTGAAAAGGATATCGTGGATGAGGCCATCATGGGGATGGTCCTTCCCTGCGGCTACGGCCAGAACCCAGCCCGCCAGGCGGCCGTGAAAGCGGGCTTGCCCTGGGACACGGGCTGCATCACGGTCAACAAGGTGTGCGGATCGGGTCTCAAGTCGGTCATGCTGGCGGCCCAGGCCATCGCATGCGGGGATGCCGAAGTGGTGGTGGCCGGCGGCATGGAAACCATGTCCATGGCGCCCCACTACCTGGAAAAGGCCCGCTTCGGTTACCGGATGGGGTCGGGAACGCTGGAGGATCACATGATTCATGACGGGCTGTGGGATATCGTAAACGATTTCCACATGGGCATGTCCAACGAGCTGTCCTCGGAAAAATACGGCGTGAGCCGGGAAGATCAGGACCGGTATGCGGCAATGTCCTATGCCCGGGCCATCGAAGCAAGGGATGCAGGCCGTTTTGACGGGGAAACCATGGCCGTGGCGGTAAAGGGGAAAAAGGGAAAGACCACGCCTTTCGAAAAGGATGAAAACCCGGTGCCCACCGATTATGACACCCTGTCCGCAATGCGCCCGGCCTTCAAGAAGGACGGCTTGGGTACCGCCGGAAACGCCTCCATCATCAGTGACGGGGCGGCTGCGGTGGTGGTCATGTCCCGGGAAAAAGCCCTTGAAATGGGCTTGGAAATTCTTTGCACGGTGGGTGCCCAGGCATCGGCCGGCATCGATATGAAATACGTCCTGATGGCGCCCATTCATGCCGTTCCCAAGTGCCTCGAAAAAGAAGGAATTTCCATTTCCGACGTGGATTTGTACGAAATCAACGAGGCGTTTTCCGGCTCCACCGTGGGCGTGATGCGGGAACTCGGCCTGGATGAGAAAATCGTCAACGTCAACGGCGGCAGCGTGGCGCTGGGGCATCCCATCGGTGCGTCAGGCTGCCGCGTTCTGGTAACGCTTATTTATGAGATGATGCGCCGCGATGTCGGCACCGGATTGGCATCGCTGTGCCTGGGCGGGGGTGAAGCCGTGGCCATGGTGGTCAGGCGGTAGCATGTGAAATCGGCGCGGCGCTGCGGGGGCGCCGCGCCAGAAAATCAAGGATCTTTTTCTGCGCGGTACTGCGGGATGCCGTGCAGGAGAGAAAGTGGTCGCCCGGCAGGGGGTAAAACGTCGTCCGGGGGCACGTTTCGAGGAGCTGCCGTTCATAGTGCTCGCCGACGGAGGTGTCGTATATCTGTAAAACCCGGTCCTGCTTTGCATACAACCCGAGCACGGGCGTCCGGTGCAGGATCACGCCGCCCAAGGGATCGGAAAACAGCGCATCCCGCAGGATGCCGGCCACATCGGTCCGGCTTCTAGAGAGCGCCCCGAAGAAATGCCGGTCAAATGCGATGCCGGGAAACAAATCGGCAACGTAGCGCCGTGCGGCCCCGGTCATTGTATCCAGGCAAAGCCTTCCGGCAAAACGGCTCCGGTAATAGGATGCGAAGGAAGCAATCGTCGCCCGCGGCAGAATGCGGCTGACGGCGTTGACGAGTACGATTTTCTCCAGGGGTTCGCCCCGGCTGTGGGCGGCATGGATAAGCGGAATGGCGGAATAGCACGAGGCAATGCCGTATACCGGCTTTTCCCCCGCCCGTTCGAGCAGAAACTCGAGCGCATGGGCCGTGTCGCGAAGCGTGGTGCGGAGCCGGAACCGGCCGGACGATTTGCCGTGGCCGGCATAATTGAATGAAAACAGCTCATATCCTTTTCTGAGAAAACCTCTCAGGTTTCCGATTTCATTGGAGAAACCGGCTCCGATCAAAGGCGGTGCGAACAGGATTCCCCCGGATTTTCCTTCATCGGATACCGTATTGCCGTGTCCCGGCTTATTGGACCCGGCGGGCGTCCGCTTTGCATGAACCCAGTGAATGCGGTGTTTCCCGGTTTTCTGAAGCCATCCCGTTTCTGTTACTAATCCCATAAACTGCGTACTGTATGGTTTTTGCCAATCCGTTGCGGCCTGTTTACAGGCCGTGCTTTTCCTCAAGCTGCCGGAGCTGCTCCATGTAATGATCCCGGAGCCTGAGATCTCCCCGGTGGCGGATGTCGTCCATGGCGGCGTCAATATGTTCCCGGATGTCGATGCCGTAGCGGTTGATCCCCTTGTCGATGGCTTTGTCCAGGATCCGGATGCTGTAGTATAGACTCAGAACCCGCGTGGATGAATCCCTGCGCATCAGGTAGCTTTTCCCTGAAATGCTTTCCAGGAAAAATCCGGCATAATCGTAGAGGGCCTCCAAGTCCATGAGCGTCTCGCCGCTTTCCCCAATGCATTGTTCCTCCCCGATGTAGTAGGCGAAAAAATCCGCCATGGCGGATTCGAGAATATCGCGCTCGGCTTGCAGGACATGGCGTACCATGTCGATTCGCTCTTTTTTCAAAACCCGGAAAAAATGGGCCCGGTTTCGCAGCAGGGTGATCAGATCCCGGGTTTCGCCGACCACAAGGGGCGGATTTTTTTCAAGGTCCTCCATCATGGAAAAGAAAATCCCGCGGGCGGAAGATTTTTCCAACGCCATCTTGTCGTCGATATAGGCGAAAAAGGAATTGATCCGGTTTTCAAGAAACGCGCACCGGTCGATTTCCTCGACATCTTCCGGCGTTTCACCGAATACTTCCGCATCGCGCCGGTCCGGGGCGGCCTCTTCTTTTCGCTTTTCCTCCAGTTGTTTCTCAAGACGCCGGATTTCGCGGGCCAGCCCGGTCTGTCTTTCCTCCAGCCGGTTTCGCTGCAACTCCAGGGCGCTCTGGATTTCTCGCTCATGCCATTCGGACAGATAGCGCAACCCGAAGAAGATGGCGCCGGCGACGATGAGTGCGGAAAAAAGAATGGCAAGGATTTTCCCATGGTTGCTGGTCATCCGGATCTGCTCCCTCTTTAGGATAAGGTCGTGCCTGAAGGAAAACTGCCTTTTTCACCGTCCTTGACCTTGACGAAAAATCCGGATTTTCGTTCGGGCACCAGGGTCGTCTTTACTGTCCGATGCTATCAGATTATATCCTTTTAATACAGAATTCAAGCGGTTTTGCACAGCCCTCCGGATGGCCGCTCAGGGTTTGTTTTTTTCCGCCAGCAGCTCGGAGAGCATTTTCGGATTGGCTTTGCCGCCCGATTTCTGCATGGCCTGTCCGATGATAAAGCCGGATGCCTGCTTCTTCCCGGCTCGCAGATTGGCCACCGCATCCGGGTTTTCCGCCATGACGGCGTCGAGCAGCGCGGAAAGCTCATCTCTGCTTGTGATCTGGCGGAATCCCTTTTCATCGGCGATCTCGGATGCGGATTTGCCGGAATCGATCAATAGTGCCAAAATTTCCCGGCCCTGCTTGGCATTGACCGATTCGTCCTCCAGCAGGCCGAGCAGTCCGGCTGCCTGTTCCGCCGTGATTGCACCATCGTCGATTTCCCGGTTTTTTTCCTTCAGAAACGGATAAAGTCGACCGGATATCCATTGGGCGGCAAGGCGGGCGTTGACGTTTTTTTCCGCCACCGCCTCGAAGTAATCGGCCACGTCACGCTCCGCGCTCATGAGCGAAGCCTCCTCCCCGCCAAGCCCGTGGTCCCGGACAAACCGATCCTTCTTGGCGGATGGCATTTCAGGCAGCTGCTTTCGGAGTGCTTCGATCCGCTTTTCATCCATGCGGATTTCAGCGACCGCCGGGTCGGGAATGCATGGACCTTCGAATTTGTCCCGCATGGGGGTCGTGACGTTTTTATCCGGATCCCAAAGGCGGGTGTGGGTGACGACTGCTTCGCCGCTTTCAATCAGTTTTTGCTGGCGGCTGATTTCGTAGGCCACCGCGTTTCCGACCGCCCGCACGGAATTCATGTTCTTGACTTCCACCTTGGAAAAAAACTGCTCGCTGCCGGCCGGCCGAATGGAGATGTTGGCGTCGCACCGCATGGTGCCGCTTTCCATGGAACACTCGGCGGTTTTTGCATAGCGTATGCGCGTCCGGAGCGCCCGGAGAAAAGCCATGGCGTCATGGCCGTTGCGGATGTCCGGCCCGGTGACGATTTCAACCAGCGGCGCGCCGGCCCGGTTGAAATCCACCAGCCCGATCCGGCGCCTTCCTTCGGTTTCGTGGACCAGGCGGGCCACGTCTTCCTCCATGTGGATGTGGTGGATGCGGATGCGTCGCTTGCTTCCGTCTTCTGAGGCGATGTCCACCCATCCGCCGGTGGCAAGCGGCCGGTGGTGCTGGGAAAGCTGAAATCCCTTGGGCAGGTCCGGGTAGTAGTAGACCTTCTGGTCAAAGGCGCTTTTCTCCGAGATGTCGCAACCAAGGGCCAGGCACGTGAGCGCGGCCTTTTCCAGGGCATCGGCGCTCAGCTGCACCACCGCCCCGGGAAGCCAGATGCAGGTGGGGCAGATATGGACGTTGGCTTTTTCCGTAAACGCGTTTGCGCAGTTGCAGAAAAGCTTGGTGGGGCTGTTGAGCTGAACGTGGATTTCCAGGCCGATGACGGCTTCATAGGACATGATGTTAACGCTTTCTTTTTTTCTGTCTGGTTTTTCGGTGGTCCTTTCCTCGCAGCCTTTGGTCTTTCAGGCACCTGCCAGATGCGTTGCGGCAAAATCAAGGAGTTGATCGTCCTTCAGGTGCCCGCCGGTCAGCTGGAGCCCCAGGTCCGTATCGCCGCGTGAAACAAGGCCCGGCACGCAAAGCGATGGCAGACCCGCCACGTTGGCCGGAATCGTCAGCGCGAAAGCGCCGTACACGTCGTCCACGTTTATTGCTGCTGAAGCGTCCCTGTCACCGCGGCGCACCGGCGATGCGATGAAATCGACCCTGCCCATCAGCTCCCGGGTCTGCTCGATAAGCCCTGCCCGCAGGCGGGCGGCATGCTCGAAAGCCGGATAGTTTTTGAACTGGAACCAGGCCCCCTGGAACAGGAAGCTCTTGACCAGGGCGCCGAACGCTTCCCGCCGGGATTCCAGGTACATCTCGTTCCAGTTGCCGGCGGTTTTTGCCCGGTGACCGTAGCGGACCCCGTCGTATTTTCCAGCGGACGAAAATGCCTCCACGGCACCCATGACGTGGTGGACCAGCTGAAAATTCCCGTATTCCGGAAAGGAAACCGGTTCCACGCGGAAGCCTTTTCCCACCAGGCCGGCCACGGCGCTTTCAAAGGCGTTTTTGTCGGATTCATCGAGCAGGTCGATCTGCTCCGGCAGAATGCCGATGCGGACTTCATCGGGGGGAGCCGCTTTGCCGGGTCCAAAAAAGTCCGGCAGGCCGTCATGGAGCATGGAAAAATCGAATTCATCCTTCCGGCACAGGGCGCCTGCCAGCGCCTTTAGGTGTGATGGGGCGGCGGCCACAATACCGATGGTTTCCAGGGAGGAAAACAGGCGGATCACTCCGGTGGTCGAAGCGATCCCGAAGCTTGGTTTGAAGCCCCAGGCCCCGGCCAGGGCCGCTGTATGCCGGGCTTCTCCCATGCCGTCGGTTCCCAGAAAAACGTTGCACCGGTTTTCGGAAAGAAGCCGGGGGGCGTTTTCCCCGGTGATGCCGAATCCCAGTTCGCTCATGCGGCTCATGCCGATCAGGCGCGCCCCTGCCTTTCCGGCATGCGCCACCACGGCTGCGTCTTCCGGGGGTCGATAATTTTCGAGGGCTTTCGAACCCGCTTCGGCCGGCCACCCGGCAACCGACAGGTTGGGGCGCAGGACGGCCGTGATTTCATCCGGGGCATTGATCCCTTCCGGCGAGTCCGGGTTTGCATACCATAACAGGTTGTCCGATTTGTCGTTCATATCTCAGAAACCGTCCTTGACTTTGTTGTTTCCCGTTGCGTCCTTCTTCCTCCCCTATTGCTCCCCCTAATGCTCAATAATACCGGCGACCTTGATGAAATCCCCGCTGGTCTCCGGCGCATTGGACAAAAGTTTTCCGTCGGTTGAAGCCGGGTGAACCGACGGGGTTTTTCCGGGTCGTGTGCGGTTTTCCAGGCGGATGGGCGAAAAGGCCGGCGGGTTTTCGCAGGGTATGGAAAGCACGGCTTCCGCGATTTCTTCAGCGCGGCTGACGGCATTTTCAACAGTCTGCCGCTCCCCGTCGTTGATTCCGATCCGGGAAACCCGGGAGAGGGTATCGGCCATGCTTTGTTCATACGCCTTGAGATCCTTTTCGGTCTGCACGGCCTTGAAGAGGCCGAGCTCATCCAGTTGCTCCCGGCTTACGACTGCGGGAGCCCGGGTCAGAGGGCAGTAAGCGCTCCGGTTTTTGGGAAATGCCATGACATCCCGTATGGACGATACGCCAAGGGCCATGGCCACCATCCGGTCGATGCCCAGGGCGATCCCGCCGTGGGGCGGCGCGCCGTACGCCAGGGCCCGCAGGAAAAACCCGAACTTTTCGGCCGCCTCATTGCGGGAAAGCCCCAGGGCTGCGAAGATTTTTTCCTGCACGCGGGCGTCGTTGATGCGGATACTGCCTCCGCCGAGCTCCTCGCCGTTGATAACGATGTCGTAGGCGCGCGATTTGAGGTTCAAAAGATCGGCCGTGTCGGATGGATCGAAGTCGATCCGGTCGGGTGCCGTAAACGGATGATGCGTGGAAGTCACCCCGCCGTCTTCAAGGGGATCGAACAGGGGAAAGTCGGTGATCCACATCGGCGCCCACGTGTCTTCGGGAATCAGTTCCAGGCGGTTTGCCACGTGCAGGCGGAGCTGGCCCAGGACCCGGGTGGTGACATCATAGGATGGATCGGCAATGATCATGAGTACGTCCCCGTCTTCGCATCCGAACCGGTCGATGACGGCCGCCTGCTCGGCCTGGCTGAAAAACTGCACGATATTGGAATCCAGCTTGCCGTCGGTCATCCGCATCCAGGTCATGCCCTTGCCGCCGAACCCGGGGACGATCTGTTTGGCGTATTCATTCTGCAGGATGTTTTTGCTCAGGGCCTCCGATTGTCCCTTGACGTTGATGCCGATAATATGCCCGTCGCGCCGGACGATCTGCCGGAATATGGTGTAGGCGGTATCGGAAAAAATATCCGTGGCATGGACGAAATGCATGCCGAAGCGCAGATCGGGACGGTCCGTGCCGGTCCGGGCAATGGCGTCCGCGTAAGCAATCTTGGGAAACGGCCGGGGGAGTGCAACGCCTGCTTCCGCAAACATCCGGCAGACGATTTCCTCCATGAGAAAATAGATGAAGTCCTCGTCGACAAACGCTGCTTCGATATCGAGCTGGGTGAATTCCGGCTGCCGGTTGGGGCGCAGGTCTTCGTCGCGGAAGCAGCGGGCCACCTGGTAGTATCGTTCCGTGCCGGCCACCATCAAAAGCTGTTTGAAAAGCTGCGGCGACTGGGGTAGCGCATAGAAAGCCCCCTCGTGGATGCGGCTCGGGACGATGTAGTCCCGCGCCCCTTCCGGCGTGGAGCGGGTCAGCCCCGGTGTTTCAACCTCGACGAATCCGTGTTCGTCCAATATATCTCTTGCCTTTTTGATCATGCGGTGGCGTTTTTTCAAATTCTCCTGCATGGACGGCCGCCGGAGATCCAGGTACCGGTACTGTAGCCGGAGATCCTCGGCCACGTTGGCCGGCGCGGATACGGTGGCGCCTGCGATCATGGCTTTCTCGGAGATGGGAAACGGGAGTTGGTCCGCCCGGCTAAGGACCTCGAGCGCGGTAGCCGTCACTTCCACCTCGCCGGTTAAAAGTCCGGGATTTTCGGTTCCTGCAAGGCGTCGGACCACTTCCCCGGTCACCCGGATGCAGAATTCCTCCCGCAGGGTTTCCGCGCCGGCAAACAACGCTTTTAAGGCGGCTTCCTGGAACACCACCTGGATGATGCCGCTCCAGTCCCTTAAGTGGATGAACAGCAGATCACCGTGATCCCGTCTTGCATCGACCCATCCGAAAAGTTCTAAGGTTCTGCCCGTGTCCCCGGGGCCGATTGTTCCGCAGCCGGTTCTTTCTGAAACGTTCATTCAACATCCTTTCCGTGTTGTATCCGTATTTGCCGGTTTTGTTTACCCGTTGTTTACAGAATTTCGGGCGGTTTTGCAATGAGGGGATAGCCGATCGGAGGAATTTTTGTCCATCCGGTGAATATCCGGGGGGAAAGAGGATACAAGGCGGGGTGCGGGCAGGGCTTGGCAACTTGTGCATAACGAAAGCCCGCGGGAATGCCCTGTTGCCTTGATTCATATGCCTTCCCGCGGGCTTTTTTATCCCGCATCGATCTTTTTTTACGGCTGTACGCTTTGCGGCACCCCCTCGTAAGGTGTGCGCCGCCTGGACTTCAGGTGTCTCGGGTCCCTTAGCGTCTTGAGGACCTCGATGCTTTGCTTCAGACCCCGGTAGTGCCGTGCCATGTCGATGGCCATGCCGGTGATGTTTCCCATGGCCTGGACGAAGTTGACATCTTCGAGGGTGAACTCCCAAGGCTCGGCGGTATAGACCCGCAATGAGCCGATGATTCGCCCGCCGGCCGTGATGGGGACCGAGAGGATGGATGCGATCCCCTCCTTTTCAGCCTCTTCGGGATACTGGATCCGTGGGTCGTCCGTGACGTCGTAGATGGCCACGGGACCGTCCTCCAGGGATGCGGCAATCGACTTTGCGGCGCTTAGCGGTCCCTTGTTAATGTATTCGTCGCTCAGTCCATAATCCGCAGCCACCTCGAGATCGCCGGTCTTGCGGTTAATGAGAAACACCGCGCAACCCTTTACTTTGAGCGCCCGGGTGATGCTTTCCACAGTCATAAGCACCACTTCTTCCGGATCCTTGGAATGGGAAATGGCGTTGGTGACCTTGAGCAGGGTCTCGTAGTTCAGAAGTTGCTTGTTCATGATTCCACCCCTTTCCTTACGGGTAGAGAATTGAACCTCCCGCGGCAAATTGCCCCGGGAAACGCGGGGGGACGGCAATCGGTGCTCCGGCTTCCGCCGCACGGATGTCCATATAACCCGGCGGAAGCCGCTATTTTCGGAATCGATGCATCATGGCGCACCTCCTTTGCGGAAAAACAACCGGCATTGTTTGTCCGGCCGGTAAAGGATATTCGGTGGCTGAACGAAAAAACCTGGTTTTCGTTCAGCCACTATTTAACACTATTTAACTCGTCATGCATCAGCGCCTGAGAAGTGGATTTAAAATTCAGTGGGTTAATTGGTAGTTTCCGCTTTTATTAAAAAAATAACGGCGGCCCGGCATCGTGTCAATGCGGCATTCTTTTCTTGCGCGGAATTATGAAACATCGCGCGCGACCGGGTGGCAAAATATTGTGAATAATCCTCCCATGGTGGAATTGTGGAAATGATGCGTTTCCTCCGTCAGCGCATCGGCTGATGTACCGACGAAGCGTATGCATCATTTTCGTTCCGGGTGGCGGGCGGTGCCGGGGCGGATTTTCAGTATGCGGCTTATCGACTCGCAATAACCGGCCGCGGAAGTCTTGACCGGCCATTCACGATTGCGCCAAAACAATTTTTCGATCCTCTGATCGGCATGGGCGTGACAAACCGGAAAGGAGGGGTTATTTTGATTGGGACACATGGATAGCGGCTGAACGAAAATCGTCTTTTTCGCCAATTTCCGTGCCAGGCTTTCATTTTAATCCTCAAAAGACGTTCGATATTCCTGCGGTTAAAATTTTCGCTTTCCTTGAATTTGGCGAAAAAATCCTGGCTTTCGTTCGGCCACACAGATACCCTATGAGGAGGATAGCAAAATGGAAATTCAAAAAGTGCTCTGGCCCACGGATTTTTCGGACGGCGCGCGGGCAGCCCTGCCTTATATCAGGTCGCTTGCGGCGGGGCACAATGCGGAAATCCATGTTCTGCATGTGCTGGAGGATGTTTTTCACCATGAAGGCTGGTATGGCGAATTCGATAAAGAACATATCGAAAAGCTCATGGAAAAAGCCGGAAAAAAAGCCGAGGACCGCCTTGCCCAGATCTGTGACCGGTACCTGGAAGGATGCCCCTTGTTTATACGCCACGTGGCGGTAGGGGATCCGGCCTCGGAAATACTCCGGTTGGTGGAAAAGGAGAAAATGGATACCGTTGTTATGTCCAGCCGTGGAAAAACCGGGAGCTTCAGCTTCGGAAGTATTACGGATAGGGTCGTAAAGAATTCGCCGGTTCCGGTTACGGTCATTCCGGCTGAATAATACCTGAACCGGGCGCGAGCTGGAAAAACGTCTTGTTATGGCAATAATCTGTACTGCATCGAAAAATGAAGGGGGTGTTATTATGGCCAAAGTTGTGATTGATACGGATGAGTGCACGGGATGCGAATCCTGCGTGGAGGTCTGTCCGGAAGTGTTCGCTTTTGACGAAGAGGCTGAAATTGCCTACGTGATCAAGGAGGAAGGCGGGCCGGAGGATTTGATCGAAGAAGCGATCGATTCCTGTCCGGTGGATTGCATCCATTTGGAAGAATGATCATTCCGGGTGCCGGAGCTGCTCCAGGGCGGTTTCGGCATCCTGTTGATGCCTTTCGAATTCAGCGGCTTTTTCAAAGGCTTCGCGGGCCGACGGCAGGTCGCCTGTCTGCCACGCCGCATACCCGGCCATGATCCAGGCCCGGCCGGCGGGGGTCCCGGAACTTTTTTCTGCCGCTTTTCCGTATGCCTTGGCCGCATCCGCGAATCGTTCCAGGTTGTAGAGGATATCCGCCTTGAGTATCAGCAGGTCGGGGTCTTCTTCGTGCCCGTCAAAGGCGCCGATGGTCTCTATGGCCTTTTCGCTTTTTTCCATCTGCCGGTAGGCGATCACCAGGTTCTGCAGCAGGGCTCGGTCGGGCTGTCCGTTTTTTTTCTCTGACATGGCCGATTCGTATGCCGGAACCGCCAGGACCGGAATGCCCACGTGCAGGCTCAGATCGGCGAAAAGCTTCTTTTCCTCCGGGGAAAGCGGGGTGAGATACCCGTAAACGGTCAGTGCCACCAGGGCGTTTTCGTAGTTGTTCCGCGCCAGGGCCACATGGGCGAGCCCCCGCCACCATTTTTCATTGTCCGGCGCCTCGCGGGTCAGAAAAAGCGCATAGTCATAGGCTTCCACCTCCATGCCCATCCGGAGGTACTGGTATAACAGAATTTCCTGCCATTGGATCCGCTTGTCCCCTTCGTACTGATCTGCCAGCATCCGGATATGGACCAGCGCATCCTCTTCGCGGCCGTCAGACAGCAGCGCATGCACCAGGTTTTCCCGCCATTCGGGGCGCATGTCGTCCGGGTGGTTTTCCACGAGGCGCATGAAAGCGTCGATTGAAGACGCCGTGGATTCTTCTTTTGTGTCATCCATCAGCCATGTAACGGCAGCGTAGTAGAGATGCTCCGGGTTTTCCTCGCCGTCCGCTTCGTAGGCGTTCAGGAAGTGCCCGGCTGCTACGGCATAATCGGATTTTTCATAAAGGATCCGGGCCAGGTTGATGCGGGCGTTCACATGCTGCGGATCACGCCGCAGCGCGCGGTTGAAAGCTTCTTCCGCCTTGTCCGGGTTTTCCTTTTCC
>SLJY01000062.1 GCA_007134875.1 Desulfobacterales bacterium | reverse complement strand
CCGATGGCGCCGAAACCGATGGCCAGGCCACCGCCGATAAAAGCCGCAATCTGCGTCAGTGTTTGAGCATCCATATCCATTTTAATCGACCTGTACCGCTATATAGACAATTGTCAGCATGGTGAATACAAACGCCTGGATCGAACCGATGAAAAGGCTGAAAAAGGCATATAAAAACGGGGGAAGGACCAGGCTGTAGGTGAGGTATGAGACCACCAGGATGATGATCGACCCCCCCATCATGTTTCCGAAAAGACGAAACGAGATGGAGATGACCTTGGCCATTTCGCCGATCAGGTTCATCGGCATCATGAATGCGATCGGCTGGAAATAGGTTTTGAGATATCCCTTGATCCCTTTTGCCCGGATACCGGCGTAGTGAGCCAGGACGAATCCCATCAGGCCGAGGCTCAGGGGCGTGTTCAGGTCGGTGGTCGGCTCCGACATATGGGGTATGGCGCCGATCCAGTTGGAAAATAAAAGAAACATGAACAATGCCACGATCAGGGGGCCGTAGGTCTTGGCTTTTTCCTTGCCAAGGGCGCTTTCGGTCAGCCCGTAGAACTGTGTGACAATCAGTTCTCCCACGACCTGCAGGGAGTTGGGCAGTATATGGCGCTGGCGGGTGGCCATGTAGCCGAATAAAAGCAGCAGGGCGATTACGATCCATGTCATCATGATAGCCGTGAGATTGAAATGAAACGTGTAATCACCCACCCGTATGATCATTTGATAAATGCCGCCGATTTCATCCATTTCGCTTGCTTTCCGTCTTTGTTGTATACCCGTATGTCTTACGTCTTGCGGGACGTCACCATTTTGCCGACTGCATCGGCAAGCATCACTGCCTGCACCATAAAGAGACCGGCGATGGTCGTTATAATATGGAATCGGTCGTAGTAAATCGAGGCCAGCAAAGGCACCAGCAACACGCCGAACCGCATAAGAACCAGCAGAAACGACATGACCGTACTTGCACGCCGGGTCTTTTGCATCCGCCGCTGCAGGGTCATGCCCATCAGTACGAAATTAACGATGCTGAAAAGGCTTCCCAGCACAAGCCCCCGGGCCATGTCGCGGTAGCCTGCAAAAATCAGAATCACCGCGATCAGGATGGCGATGAACAGCGCCGGCGGGCAGTATTTTTTACGAAGCTCCCGTACCGGTTCCATGCTTATTCATCTTCTTCGTCTTTGTCCCGGTGCTTGTCCTTCAGCATATCCTCAATCTGCCGGTAGACGGTTACACCGCCGCCGGCAATGCCCAGCAGAATGCCGATGATCAGAAACAATCCCCTGGTACCTAGCCACCGGTCCAGGTAGAGCCCGATAAAAAAGCAAAACAAAAAGCAACCGGCCATGGTGAGGCCCAGCTGCATGACCAAGGCGAAATTTTCGGTCCAGTCCCGATTCTTGTCGTAATCGAAAAAGCGCTTCTTTTTCCTGTTGTCCGACAATCGAAAGCCTCTCGCCCTAACCGTTTTGCTTCTAATCAAATCCCCGGGCTCAAGTCAACCCTTTTTTCCTGCCATCCCGATGCATTCCGGGAAACGGTACCCCATGATAAACAAATCATTACTAACGGCCGGATCCATCCGTAGAAGCGGTTTCGACCGGTCAATCGGTTTAAGAGATCACTCGTACTTCATCCGTTTCCTGAAGTCAACGTAAAATTTTGAAACACGTTTGAACCATTTTAAACCAGTATAAACGCTCCTATAACGTAACGCGCTCATTGGCATACTTTACGGCGAGCCGGCAGCGCTCCTATCAGACAGTCAAAAAAAAAACGGCATCGGCAGCCGCCTTTGATCCGGGTGCCGATGCCTTATTGCTGAAGCGATCCGCCTACAACTCCATATAAATCACGGTCCGGGCCTGGGGCATGGACTCGAGCTGGGAGAGCACATTCTTGTCAAGGGGCGTGTCGGTGCGCAGGAATACGATATTGCGCCCGCCGCCGCCATCGGCCTCCTGGCCCACGGTCATACGCGAAATATTGATGTTGTTGTTTCCGAGTACGGTTCCGATATTGCCGATCTCGCCGGGAATGTCCATATTTTGGATGAGGGTCAGGTAGCCTTCCGGCTTCATCTCCAGGCGGAAATCGTTGATCTTCACAACCCGCGGATCGTGCTTGCCGAAAACCGTTCCGGCCACCGTGGTTTCATCCTTATCGGTCTTTACCTTGATGGTCAGCTGGTTGATAAACTCCTGGGCGTCCTCCGTACTCGACTCCAACACCTTGATACCCATCTCCTTGGCCAGAAAGCGCGCATTGACGGTATTCACGTCATCAATGACCAGCGGCTCCAGAAGTCCGCAAACCACTGCAGTCGTAACCGGGGCCAGTTCCAGATCGCCGAAGTCCCCTTCATAGGCCACTTCCAACTCCCGGATATGCCCCTGGGCCAGCTGGGCCTGCAAGCAGCCCAAACGGTCCGCCAGGCGGAGGTACGGATCGAGTTCCTCGAGCACCTTTCCGGAAACAGAGGGAACGTTCACCGAGTTGGTTATGGTTTCGTTTTTCAGATAGTCTGCGATCTGATTGGCAATGGCCACGGCCACGTTGGTCTGGGCCTCGGCCGTGGATGCGCCCAGGTGCGGCGTTACGATCACGTTGTCCATGGGCAGAAGCGGATGATCCGCGGGCGGCGGTTCTTCCGCAAAGACGTCCATGGCCGCGCCGGCAACTTTGCCGAGCTTCAGCGCCTCGCAAAGCGCATCTTCGTCCACGATCCCGCCGCGGGCGCAGTTAATGAGCATCACTCCGTCCTTCATTTTGGCAAAGGCGTCTTTGTTTATCATATTGGCAGTTTTTTTGATCTTCGGCACGTGGATCGTTATGTAGTCCGCTCTTTCATACAACTCGTCCACGCTGACGCTTTCGCATCCGGATTTTTGTATCTTCTCAGGTGTTACGACCGGATCGTAGACGATCACTTTCATTTTCAGCCCGCGCGCCCGCTTGGCAACCACGGAACCGATCTTCCCAAAGCCGATAACCCCCAGGGTCTTGTTCATGATCTCCCGCCCCTGGAGTTTTTTCTTGTCCCAGCGCCCCTCCTTGAGGGACATGGTTCCCTGGGGGATGTTTCGGGTCAGGGACATCATCATGGCAATGGCATGCTCGGCGGTAGTAACCACATTTCCGCCCGGTGTATTCATAACCAGGATGCCTCGCTTGGTGGCGGCCGGCACGTCGATGTTGTCGACGCCGATACCGGCGCGGCCTATCACCTTGAGCTTGTCCGCTGCTTCCAGCAGGTCTTCGGTCACCCTGGTCGCGCTTCGAATGGCAAGTCCGTCGTATTCACCGATAATTTCCTTCAATTCCTCGGGGCTCAGGTCGGTTTTCACATCGACCTCGATCTCGGGGTCCGCCTCGAATATTTGAATCCCGGCATCTCCGAGCTTGTCGCTGACCAATACCTTGTATGTCATTATTCACCCTCCTTTTTTGGCGCTTCTACCGACGGCAGGAGCGCCCGTTCAAAACGCTCCTAAACCGAACGTTTCAAATTTTAAAAAAATTTAATTCTGAATTATTTTGCTTACGCCAGCGGATTCTTCATGTGCCGCTTTATTCGAGCGCCAGCTTTCCGTCGCGGTAGGCCATGAGGTAATTTGAGCAGTATTCATCCCGACCGGCCAGGGTTTCCGCTGCACGGATGTTGGCCATCATCCGCTGGTCAAGGGGGTTGATGATCGCCCCGTCGAGCCCCTTGCAGATGGCCATGACCATAAAGGTCTGGTTAAGCAGCTTCCTTTCGGGAAGACCGTAGGAAATATTGGACAAACCGCAGATCGTATGCACCCCGGGAAATTCGGTCATGATCGCCTCGATGGCGTTCATGAACTCAATACCGTAGGAATCGTTCGTCGAAATGGGCTGTACCAGCGGATCCACGTAGATGTTTTCCAAAGGGATGTTGTTCTTTACAAGGTTATTGATGAGATCGGATGCGATGGATAGCCGGTCATCCTTGCTCTCAGGCATCCCCTCATCGCTCATGCAAAGGGCTATCACCTTGCAGTCGGCTCCGGAGACGACGGGAAGCAGCGCGTCATAACGTTCCTTTTCCAGGGAAATGGAATTGATCATGGGCACGCCCTTGTGAAGGGGGAGTACCGCCTCGATCACCTTCGGATCCGGACTGTCGATGCAGCAGGGAGCGTCCACCACCGACTGGACCGCTTCAACGAGCCACTTCATGTAGCCTTCTTCCTTGCCCACGAACGTACCGGCATTGATATCGATGTAGTCCGCGCCGTTTTCATATTGATCCTTTGCGATCTGCTGAATCTGCGGGATGTTTTCCGCCTCGATGGCCTCTTTTATCGCTTTTCTGCTTGAATTGATCAGTTCACCGACAACTAGCATAAATACCTCTCCTTATTATTAGTATTTTTTGATTCTGAGGAATCGCGCGTAACGCAGATATTGGACCTTTTACGAAGCCGTCACCCCTGTAGAAACGGTTTCTGGGGTATAGCATCCCCCGGCGCCACGCATACGAAATCCTCCGAATCGTAAGGGCCGAACAGAAGTTTGCGGAAAAACCGGTCCGAACCCTCGACTTCCTCGTATTGCTTTTCGAGAAAATCGGCGTTGGCTTTTGCCCTTTCCCGCAGATAGGCCCTGTCTTTCATCCCCGTACCGCTGATCAGAACGATATGGGTATAATGCTTCAGCTCTTCCCGTATACCCCATTCGGCATCCTGTCTTCCCAGTTTCGGGACATACTCGTTTTCAAGCGTCCCGAGGGGGTCTTTCTCTTCGGCCACCCACCCGGGCGTCAGGTAATAGGTGCCGGAACGCTCCGAAAACGCCTTGTGGTATGCCCGACGGGAACCAAGCATGAGCGCGACGCAGTCATGAACCCTGGGAACGCAGAGCATTTGGCGCGCGGCCCGGATCCCGACCACCCCGTTGGAGCAAAGGCCATAGCCCAAAACGATATGCGCGGCGTATCCCGCCGTCTCTGCGATTTTCTCCTCGATAAAGGGACGCATCCGCTCCG
Organism: Desulfobacterales bacterium; assembly: GCA_007134875.1. Lineage (GTDB taxonomy): Bacteria > Desulfobacterota > Desulfobacteria > Desulfobacterales > Desulfosalsimonadaceae > B1SED10-16. The sequence continues at coordinate 1,920 of SLJY01000062.1, read as the reverse complement.
GGGAGCGGTGCAGGTTCTGGTCCAGGTAATGAACCTCGATCAATCCGTTTTCCGGCAGGAGGCGGTCGATTTCGGTTTTCATGACCCGGCATGCGATCACCACCCGGGGGCTTCCGGAAGACGGTTCAGGAGACGGATTGTACTGATCAGCTTTGTTTTCAAACGTGTGCGGCATCTACGGAGAACTCCATTTCTTCCACGTATTTTTCCATGAAATCCGGGCGGGTCTCGATGCTCACGTGTTCCACCCGCTTCATTTTCTGCTCCAAAAACCGCCGGTATTGAATATTTTTTAACATCCGCACGCATCCGATGCGGCTCGTGTTTCCGGCGAAGGTGACCTTTCCGGCCGTATTCGGCGGAATGAGCCCGATAGCTTCGAGGTTAACCGGTCGAAGGGAATAGCCGAAACCGCCTGCCAGTACGATATTTTCAAGCATTTCCGGCCGGATCCCCGCCTCTTCGATCAGGATGTCAATGGCCGCCCGTATGGCGCTTTTGGCAAGCTGCACCTGGCGCACGTCTTCCTGGGTATACCAGACATCTTCGCTGACCCGGAAGGCCGGGACACCGTCTTTCTCCCCGATACATTCCGCGATTTTCGGCGGCAGACCCTCCACCTCCCCGACCCGCTTCATGCGACCGGAGGCGTCGATGACCCCTGAACGAATCAGCGCGGCCGTCAAATCGATCAGACCGCTGCCGCAGATCCCTGCTGCGGGGGCATTGCCGATAGTCCGGATTTCAATTGACCCCCCGGTGCTCCAGGCCGCCTCCACGGCACCGATGCGGGCGCGCATGCCGCTGGAGATCCCCATTCCCTCAAAGGCGGGGCCGGCGGCCGTGGACGACATCAAAAGCCGGTCATTGGCGCTGATCCCGATTTCACCGTTGGTCCCGACATCGATGAATAACGTGTCCACCTCGTCGCTGAAAAAATCCGGGCAGACCAGAAGGCCTGCGCTGATGTCGGCCCCGATATAGGCATGAAGCACGGGGGGAACGTATATGCGGGCCCCCGGATGAACTCCCAGACCAAAGCTGGATACCGGAAAGGCTTTTCCGCTTTCAATCCCCACGGTAAAGGGGACTTCCCCCAGGGGCGCCGGGTCGATACCGGCCGCGATCTGCAGCATAACCGTATTCCCGCCGATGACGACATCGAGGATCTCCGCCGGAACACTGTCCGAGTCTTCGCAGACCTCTTCGATCAGGTGGTTGATCCCCTCCCGGACGAGCGAGGAAAGTTCCCCGAGTCCTTCCGCGTTCGATGCATGCTGGATGCGCCGCACCACGTCATGTCCGTATCGGATCTGCGGATTAAGAGACGATGTGGTGGAAAGCTCCTTGCCGGTTTTCAGGGAGACCAGCGTTGCCACAAGGGTGGTCGTTCCGAGGTCGATGGCAAGCCCCTTGGGCGTAGTCCCTTTCCTGAAATGGGGCAACTCCTCGGTATTACCGTCCTCGTAACGGCAGAAATAGCTCCGGACACCTCCCAGAATCCGCACCGCCGGCTCGATGCGGTTTTCCTGCTCCACTGCCCGCAAGTGCCGTTTTTCACCCCCCACGCCTTCCACTCCGGGATCAATGGCGCCAAAGGCGTCATTCCGGTCTCCTTCCAGGATCTGGTACTCCTCTTCCGTGTATCCGGACAGAAGCCGGATGGTCATATCCGTTTTGGGCGTAAGCTGGCATGCCAGGCGGATGCCTTCCGCATGCTGATCTTCAGAGATATCCTTGTGGGGCGTGGGGCGTACAATGAGCGGATATTCCACGCATACCAGGCACTTGCCGCATATTCCATCCCCGTTGCAGGGGGTATCCATATCCACGCCGGCGCGGCGAAGCACATCGGCCAGGCTTTCCCCCCTGCGGCTGTGAAGCGTTTCTCCCAGCGGATAGATCTTTATCCTTGGCATT
>SLJY01000008.1 GCA_007134875.1 Desulfobacterales bacterium | reverse complement strand
TATCCTCGAGCAACATTGGGAGGGGCCGCGCCAGCTCGAGGCGAAGATAAGCCAGGCACCCTGAATGTTTGAGCGGAGCCGGAGGCGAAGCGAGTTTTCAGGGTGCGGCTTATCAAGCAGTAGAAGCTGGCAGCGGCCACTCACAGTTGCGAGAGGATAATCGCACGACCCTCTAAAATGATCCGATGGGTTTTTTAGGCGGGAAAAGGCAAGAAAGTTATCCGTTTCCACGGCAGCGATTACACGGGAATCACCTGAAAGCAGCAATGGCAACCACGAAACATCCGTCTTGAACTCAGATCATTATCCTGTAATAATGCCTTGCCGGATAGAAAGCGGGCGGAAAAGTTTTAGCCGGGATGTGGAAGCTGGTTTTTTAAAAGGACGATTCCCATGGGCGAACAAAGCGAGGTGCCATTGATTGACAGGATCAAACGATTTTTTCGGAAAAAAGAGCAGGGGAAAAAACAGGCAGGAACGAAATCAACCCTTCCGGCGCCGGCCGTGGCGCAGGTCGAGGTGACCACGCGCTGCAACCTGAAATGCACAATGTGCCCGCGGACGCATTTTTCGGGCGAGAAGAACGTCGATTTCCCCTTCGAGGTGTTTGAATCGTTTTCCGCAAGCTTCCCGAAACTCAACCACGTCCACCTCCAGGGATGGGGCGAGCCGCTGCTTCATCCGCGCATATTCGACATGGCCGCCCTGGTTACGCAAAATCAGTGCCGGGTCGGTTTCACCACCAACGGCTCCCTTCTGGACGACCGGGTGATCGCGGAGATTCTTCGCCTGCCCGTGCACCACGTGGCCGTATCGGTAGCCGGCGCCGATGATGCGGTGCACGGCGCCATCCGCGTGGGCTCGAATCTCGATACCCTGCTGGGAAGAGTCGCAAACCTCGTGGATGCCAGGAATGCTGCCGGCCAATCGGAGCCGGCAGTACATCTTTCGTATATGATGACCCGGAAATCCGCTGCCGGGCTCCCGGAGATGGTTCGGAAAGCCCATGAAATCGGCGTTGACCGGCTGGTGGCCCCCAACCTGGACTGCCCGGTGACAATTGAGGAGGAGGAAGAACGTATTTTCGGCTTCGGGGAGCCCGAAAAGGCGATCGAAAAGGTACTGGATGAGGCCCGGATCCTTGCCAACGACAAAAAACTCCGCCTGAGCGTTTATCCGCTGAAGTTCTCCGATGAGATCCTGGTGTGCGAACTCAATCCCCTGACGCAGTTTTTCGTCAACGTACACGGGGATGTCGCACCCTGTCCCTACGCGAGCCTCATGGGAAGAACCCCCTATGACCGATATTTTCTGGGCGAAACCGTTCCCAGCCAACCCCTTGTTTTCGGCTCGCTTGTCGAAGCGTCCATGGAAGCCGTCTGGCAGAACGAAGAATACCGCAAATTCCGCGTGCAGTACTGGAATCGACGGACCGCCTACGACAATCTTTCAAAAAGCCGCACCAGCATTCACTCCGTATTCGGGCTGCAAGACTATATCCGGGAAATCGACCGCGTGCTTGCGCAATACCCGGTTCCACCGTTTTGCAGGACATGCTACAAGGCCTTCGGGGCGTAGGGTCTTATCCATAGATTCGGTCGATTTCGATCTTTCTGGCCCCGGCATAGGCTGCCTGCTTGCCCTTCATGCGCGCCATGCATTCCTTGACACCGTTTTCGTCCGAGCCGGACATGTCACAAACAAGCCGGTCGGTCTCTTTTTCCATTTCGGCGATTGTATCCAGAAACTCCTGGTATTTCGGAGGGATACGGTATACCTGGCGGACAAGCTCCTCGTAGTCCCGACCTTCGGCCTCCAGCAGGCTTTCAAAGTGGCTTCCGAATGCCTCGGCCAGGGCCATCTGTTTTTCCATCACCTGATCCGAGTAAAACCCGTTTTTCTCCAGCCACTTCCGGATGGTGGCCTGCATGGTTTCCCGCACCACGGCCGGGCTTTTTCCGTTTACCAGGTCCCTGGCCGCATCAAGGGCGCATTTCCGGACGACCATGGCGTTTTCCTCAAATTCCTGCACGGCCCGCCGCATCCGGATGTATTCGAAAAGAAACTTGAACGGGATCAGATTGTGCCATGCCGGCGGCGGGTTCTGGGCCCGGAGTTGGTAGATGACCCGCCGTGCAAAGCGCCTTTCGCCGGACAGTATCAGCTTGTAGTTGTTTTCTGGATTTTGGGGCACGGCTTACGCCTTTCCTTGTTGCCTGTGATGTTCTACCGGGCTTCGACTGCGGCCGCTTTTATTTTTCCGGCCGCAAGCTGCCCGCACGCTGCATCGATGTCCTCCCCCTTGCTCCACCGGATCATGGACGTGCAGTGGCTTTCAATCAGGATGTTGTGAAAATTTTCTATGGTACCGGCATATGGCCGTTCGAACGGTGATCCCGGGTGCGGATTGTAGGGGATCAGGTTGACTTTTCCGCGGATGGGAGAGAGCAGGCGGGCCAGTTGCCTGGCCTGCGCCGGCGCGTCATTGACATCGCGGATAAGTATGTACTCGAACGTGATCCGGTCCCGGTGAAGGCGATTGTATGCCCGGCAGGCCGTAAGGATGTCTTCGATGGGATAGGTCCGGGAGATCGGCATGAGCCGGCTTCGGGTTTCATTGTCGGGGGCGTTGAGGGATACGGCCAGGCGAACCTTGCTTTGCCGGGCCAGCGTTTCTATCTTCGGTGCGATCCCGACGGTCGAGAGGGTGATTTTGCGCGATGCGAATTTCATGCCGTTTTCGGCGTCCGTGATAATGCCCAAGGCCGCAAGGACGTTGTCGAAATTGGCCAGGGGTTCTCCCATGCCCATGAGAACGATGTTGGTAAGCGGCCTATCGTCGGCACATAACCGCCGGGCGGCCATGACCTGGCCAATGATCTCTCCGGGGCTCAGGTTCCGGATGAGCCCGCTTTTGGCCGTCATGCAGAAGCTGCACCCCATGGCGCAGCCTGCCTGCGTGGAGATGCAGACGGTATAGTGGTCTTTTTCCCCGAGAAGGACGCTTTCGATGCGGCAGCCGCCTTTGAGTTCGAAGGAAAATTTTCGGGTCCCGTCCACAGCCTTGCGTTCCACCGCAGGAACCATGGTTCCCATGGAAAACGCCTGGTCGAGCGATTCCCGGACGGTTTTTGCAATGTTGGTCATTTCGCCGAAGGATGCGGCGCTGCGGGTATAGATCCACCGCATGACCTGGTCCGCCCGGAAGCCGCGCATGCCTTTGGCCTCGAACCACCCCGACAGTTCTTCCCGGCTGAACTCTGTGATAGCGGTTTTTTGTGTTTGATGTATCATGACAAGTATGTTATTTGTAAACAAATAAATAGCCGGCAATTCGGAAGATTGCTGCCGATGGCCGGCCAGGGAAACCATTGTCGCATAAGATTTATATTATAACTCATTATGCTTGACATGACAATGTGATAATATTAAACTTACAAGATTCGTTTCTTGCAGGATCCGTAGAAGTGGTGTTCCAGCGGGTGAAAGCGGATTTTCCCGGGAATCGGAAAGTGTTGAATAAAGGGCCATGTTTGAAAATTTAAGCGACAAGCTTCAAGGCACTTTCAAAAAACTGAAAGGGCACGGCAAGCTCAACGAGAAAAATATCGAAGAAGGGTTGCGGGAGGTCCGCATGGCCCTTCTTGAGGCGGATGCGCATTACAAGGTCGTCAAGGACCTGGTAGCCGGCATCCGGCAGCGGGCAGTCGGCCAGGAGGTTCTGACCAGCCTGACGCCCGCCCAGCAAGTCATCAAGATTGTCAACGAGGAGCTCACCGAACTGATGGGTTCTTCCGCCGCAGGTCTTGACCTGGACGGGCCTGCGCCCGCATCGATCCTGCTGGTGGGGCTGCAGGGCTCCGGTAAGACCACTACCGCCGGCAAGCTCGCGGTATATTTGCGCAAGGAAGGCCGCAAGCCCTACCTGGTGCCGGTCGATGTGTACCGGCCCGCGGCCATTGACCAGCTGAAAAAGCTGGGCGGGCAGTTATCGGTTCCGGTGTTCGACTCGGATACCGGGATGAAGCCGGTCGCCATTGCCCGGCAGGCCAAAAAAGTGGCTGCGGCCGAGGGCTGCGATGTGCTGATCTACGATACAGCGGGGCGTCTGCATGTGGACGAGGCGCTCATGGACGAGCTTGTCGAAATCAAAAAAACGGTGAAGCCGTCGGATATCCTTTTGGTCGCCGATGCCATGACCGGCCAGGATGCCGTCAACATTGCCCGTTCGTTTGACGATCAGCTCGACATCGGCGGCGTGGTGCTTACCAAGATGGACGGCGATGCCCGGGGCGGCGCGGCGCTTTCCATCAAGGCGGTGACCGGAAAACCGATCAAGTTCGTCGGCGTGGGAGAAAAATCGAGCGCGCTGGAGCCGTTTCATCCGGACCGTATGGCTTCGCGTATCCTTAACATGGGGGATATGCTCTCGTTTATCGAAAAGGCCCAGAGCGTGGTGGACGAAAAGGATGCCGCGGCCCTGGAGGAAAAGCTCCGGAAAAACGAATTCACCCTCGACGACTTCAAGGACCAGATGGCATCGGTGCGGAAGATGGGCTCCATCACCGACCTGCTCAAGATGATCCCGGGCATCGGCAAGAGCAAGCAATTGAACAACGTCAACATAGACGACCGGGAACTTGTCCGGATCGAGGCGATCATCAACTCCATGACCGCAGCCGAGCGCCGGCAGCACAATATCATTAACGGCAGCCGGAGAAAGCGGATTGCAAGGGGAAGCGGAACAACGGTCCAGGACGTCAACAAGCTGTTGAAAAATTACAACCAGGTTTTGAAGATGATGAAAAAAATCAACAAGGGAGGCAAGATGCGCGGACTTCCCCGCGGCATGATGCCCTTCTAACCAAGGAGAAATCGATTCATGGCAGTAAAAATCAGACTGGCAAGGCATGGCGCCAAGAAAAAACCCTTCTACAGAATCGTGGTGGCGGACAGCCGATGCCCCCGTGACGGACGGTTTCTGGAAAATGTCGGCACCTACAATCCCATGGTGGAGCCGGCCCAGGTCACGTTGAAAACCGATCGGATCGCCTATTGGATGGAAAAAGGCGCCACCCCGTCCGATACGGTCAACAGCCTTCTGAAAAAGGAAGGTTTCGGAAAGGAAGCCGCACCTTCCGCATAACGTCTGCTGCCTGCCGGCCGGATTTTTGATGGGCCGGCAGCGACGCGCCCCGGCAGGTTGTTGCTTACCGACGGTTTTTGACTCCTGACCTGACCCCGAATATCCCAGCAGCCATTTAAAGGAGATGGATCTATGAAAGAGCTGATCGACTACATTGCAAAGGCGCTCGTGGACAATCCAGATGAAGTGACGGTGACGGAAGTCGAGGGCGATCAAACATCCGTGCTGGAGCTCAAGGTGGCAAAAGAGGACCTGGGGAAAGTGATCGGAAAGCAGGGACGAACCGCCCGGGCGATGCGAACCATTCTGAACGCCGCATCCGCCAAGATCAAGAAACGGACGGTGCTGGAAATCGTGGAAGAGTAGCATTCCGGATGGAAATTGGCGGAGTTCTTCATGCAGGCCGGATTGTCGGCCTTTTCGGCGTGAGCGGCGATGTAAAGATCACGAAGCGGGTGGCCGACGGCTCGCATTTCGATCCGGGACGCCGCCTAATGCTTCTGGAAGACAGCGGCTGGTACACCCCCTATACAATCCGGAGTTCCAACCATCACAAACATACCGTCCGGGTCCGGTTCGAGGAGATCTGCGACCGGAAGGGCGCGGAAAAACTTGTGGGCGCGGACTTGTTCATCCCCCGGGAAAAGCTGCCTGCGACCGAAGCAGGTACTTATTACTGGTGTGATCTGATCGGGCTGTCGGTATACGACGTGAAAGAGGGGCATCTCGGCCGGGTGCGCGCCATGATTGAAACCGGCAGCAATGACGTGTTCGTTGTCGGAAGCGACGAAGAAGGGGGCGAAAGGCTGATCCCCCATATCGAGCATGTGGTGCTTGATATCGATCTGGAAACGGGGCGGATGCGGGTTGATCTGCCCGAAGGGTTGTAGCCGCAAAGATAATCCGGAAAAGAGCGCCATGCCAGTCGGCTCCGCAGTCGGCTGCGACAGGAAACATCGATGGGAAAGATTGGGGAGGCGTATAATGGATTTCAGGATTATCACGATCTTTCCCGGTATGTTTGATGCGTTTGCTTCCCACGGAATTATCCGGCGTGCACTGGAAAGCGGCCGAATCACCATGGAAGCCATGGATCTTCGGGAGTATGCCGAAGGCAGGCACCGGGTGACCGACGACAGGCCCTACGGGGGCGGATCCGGAATGGTCATGAAGCCCGAACCCCTGGCCGGGGCGATCCGTAGCGCACGTTCCGCGCTGACAAATGCAAAGACCCTGCTTCTTTCTCCTCAGGGCAGGCCATTTAACCAGGCCGAAGCCCGTAAGTTGGCGCACCTTGAAGGAATCATCTTCGTCTGCGGCCGGTATGAGGGGGTCGATGAGCGTGTGTTTGAAACGGATATCGACGATGAACTCTCCATCGGCGATTATGTACTGACAGGCGGAGAATTGCCCGCCATGGTCGTTATGGACGCCGTGATACGACTCATTCCGGGGGCGCTGGGCAATGAGCAGTCTTCCGGGGAGGATTCGTTTTCGGACGGTCTGCTGGAGCATGCCCATTACACGCGCCCTTACGTGTTTGAAGGAAAAGACGTCCCGGGAGTACTGCTTTCCGGCCATCATGGGGAGATCAGGGCATGGCGGCTGCGTTCCTCGCTGATCCGAACTTTTCTGAAGCGTCCGGATCTGCTGGAAAAGCGGACATACACGGATGAGGAAAAACAAATGTTGAGGGAATGGAGCCGATATCTCGGCAGTCTTGCCGATGGATAGCAGCAGGAAGCAGTTACTATCACAGGAATATCCAATTGGACAAGATAGCCATCGCATTGCTCCACTACCCGGTGAAGGGCAGAACCGGCGAAAC
>SLJY01000231.1 GCA_007134875.1 Desulfobacterales bacterium | reverse complement strand
GCGGTCCATCTGGCCGGAATCCGGAGAAGGTTTCTGGCGCTTTTCGCCTACGGCATCACCGATGAAAGCTTCGCCGTGAACATGTCCCGCTTCCGGGATGGCCGCTGGGACCACCGCCGGGGGCTGGTCGTGAACCAGTTGACCAATGCCACCTGGATTGCGGCCACCATCATCGGGGCGCTGGCCGGAAGCCTCGTTCCGCCGGGCGCGTTCGGGATCGACTATGCACTGACGGCAATGTTCATATGCCTTCTGGCCATCCAGATACACGGCGTGGTCTATGTCCTAACGGCAGTCGCGGCGGCATCGGCTTCAGTGGCATGGTACATTCTCGTTCCCGGAGACTCTTACATTGTGGGCGCTTCAATTCTGGGAGCCACAGCGGGATACATCCTGAAAAAACCCGTTGAAAGGCGTTTTTCCGGGAGGCATCCGTGACGATTTCCGACTATTTGGCCCTTTTCGGCGGGATGGGATTAGTAACCTACCTGCCCCGCGCCCTGCCGCTGTTATACCTGGCGCATACAACGCTCCCCCGATGGTTCGAGGACTGGCTGGGATTGATCCCGGTGGCCATTCTCAGCGCCCTGCTTGCACCGATTCTCTTTGCAGATCCGGGCATCCGGAATCTCGACTTCGGACGACCGGAACTGATCGTGGCCGTCCCCACACTTCTTTTTGCCATCAAAACCCGCAGCCTCGGCGGAACCGTACTGGTGGGTATGCTGCTTTACTGGCTCGCCGGCATATTTTTGAATGATTTTTTTACGCCTTGACATGCAAAGTCGTTCATGCAATACGCTGTACCTATACACACTTCAAACCAAACGCCGGCACGTGCCGGGAAAGATTTTTTCCCCGAAGCCTCCGGTATGCGTAGCGCCCCATGAAATGGCACTTTGGACATAAACTTGCAATGATCATGGCGTCTTTGGTGCTGGCGGCCTCTTGCATTTTGGGATATACGATGGTATATCGCCAGTTCTCCCTGGTGGAGAGCCAATTCCGGACAACCGGCTCCACGCTGGCCGCACAGTTGAGCGCCGGCTCCGTGGAGCTCGTTTTCACCGGAGACCAGCTCGGACTGGGCGGGCTCGTCCATTCGCTCAACAACCAGCCGACGGTCATCTCGGCAGCGATCATCAACCGGGATCGGGAAATCCTCGCGCATGCCGGCCGTCCCATTCCTTCATCCACATTCAAAATGAATTTTGCCTACCAGAAGGCCGGATCCTTCGCGGACGACAACGGAGCGGTATGGTTTTATGCACCCGTGGTTTTCAAGGAAGTAAGCGGCGGTGCGGCATGGGTGGGACTGGACAAGTCCGGGCTCACAAGCACCCGGCAGGGCGTGATCCGCTCGGGCATCATCGTTGTCGCGGTTCTGGTTTTATCCATCACCCTCGTGGCCATCCGCCTTGGCCGCTCTCTCGGCCAGCCCATCCACGACCTGATCGAAGGCACCCGCGCCATCGAATCCGGACACTACGGCTTCCGGATCCGAAAACGTCACAGCGGGGAGTTTTTGGCCCTTACCCGGGCATTTAACAACATGGCGGAGGGCCTTGAGCAAAAAATCCATCTCGAACGTCTTTTTTCGCGTTTTGTCAGCAACCCCGTGGCAGCCCGGTACATGGTCCGGGACAAAATCGAACTCAACAGGGAGGGCAAACGGGTCGATGCCAGCGTCCTGTTCGTTGATCTGGTGGGGTACACGGCATTCAGCGAAAGCCGCCACCCGGAGGATGTGGCCGAAATACTGAACCTCTATTTCACCGAATTCGCCGATACATGCCACCAGCACAACGGAAACGTGGACAAGTTTATCGGAGACTGCGCCATGCTGATCTTCGGGTGTCCGCAGCATGATCCGGACCACCGCTTTCACGCCATGATGTGCGCTATCCAGATCCGCCGCAGGATCGTGCAGATCAACCAGCGAAGGCAAAAGGCCGGGCTTCCGTTTATGGATATCCGGATCGGCATCAGCGGCGGCATCGTCCTGGCCGGGCTGCTCGGATCCCATGAAAGACTCCAGTACACGGTTATCGGGGAAGGCGCCAACCTCGCCGCACGTCTCTGCGACCTGGCTGACCCGAATCAGATATTGACGGACCGGGCGTTTTATGAAACCGTAACCCGTAAATACACCCTGAGCGCAAGAAGCTCGCAGGATATCAGCGTGGAAGGCTTTCAGTCGCCTGTTGAAACGGTGGTTGTCGATGACTGGCAAAAAACGCCGGCCGGCATGGGCCGGATCGCATCCATTCCTTATGCCGGAGACACCCCCGGAGATATCCCCGGAGACTAAATGAAACGAAATACGATCTTCATACGCATCCTTTTTATCGCGGTCGCCTGCAACGCCGCAGCGCTCTGGGGCTGTGCCGGCATGCGCGCATGGAATCCCAATATCGAAACGCAGATCGATACCCTGACCGAAAAGCGCCAGTATGACAAGGCCCTTGAAATCATCGCCGCCGTCCCCGAAAGCCACAACAATTATGAAACGCTCCAAAAGCGGGCCGCAGCCATTGAAGCCAGCCGGGAAAAAGAAGTCCGGACAGCCATTTCCAAAGCACGGGCCGCGGAGTCAATGCAAAACTGGTCTGCGGCCGCCGCATGGGCGGCGGATGCGCTATCGCTGATGCCGGGCGACCCGGAGCTTATTGTTATGCGGCAGGCGTACGAAAAGAAACGAACGGAAAGCATCCGCCAGAGCCGGCGCAACCTGCTGACGGCAAAGGGGCGCTATCTCGCCGATATCCGGGCGAGCCAGGAGAATCTCGTTTTGGCGGATCCGGACAGTCCATCCGCCCACCGCCGATACCGAAAATATATGGAATCGGTTCTATCGGTATCCGAGGAACTCTATGCCCATGGAAGAAATGCCTTTTACGAAAAAGAGATCCATGAGGCCCGGGAAGCGCTGAGTCTTTCCGCGCGGCTCCATCCTTGCGAAAAAACCCGCTCCCTGCTGGCGGAAACCCACCGTATAAAACAGCAGGACGCACTGGCAAAAGCCGCGGCCGATCTTCCGGAAGCGCATCGGGTCACGCCCGAGGACCGGTTCCCGGAACTTGCAAAGCGCTTTGGGCAGGCAATGGCCGCAGGCAATCTTGCGGATGCCCGCAGACTTGCCCGGGAAATGGAGGAAATCGATCCGGAACGCTCAAAGGATTACGAAAACCGCATTGCCGGGCCCATCGAGGAAAAAGCCGCCTCCCTCCGGGCAAGGGGTCGGCTCCTCTATGGTCAGGGGTTTATCAAAGAAGCACTGGAAGTCTGGCAGGAGGCTTTGCAACTGAAACCGGAAAGCCCCGAACTGATACAGAATATCCACCGGGCCCGGACGTTTCTGGAAAACCTGAACCGCTGGCGGGAAGACGGGAGCGAGAAAACGGACTATGGATCATAGATCCCCGCCGCCCGCGTCCGCGGCGTGGTTTATATGGAGCCTGGCCGCGCTTTTTTATATGATCGGCTTCTTCCAGCGGGTTGCCCCCGCCGTGATGACCGGGGAGCTCATGACGGATTTTTCCATTCGCGCGGCATCTCTTGGCAACCTTTCGGCCTTTTATTTCTATTCCTACGTGGCTATGCAGATTCCCACCGGAGTCCTGGCCGATACGTGGGGGCCGAGGAAACTGCTGAGCGCCGGCGCGTTTGCGGCCGGGATCGGAACCCTCGTGTTTGCATTCGCTCCGGGCATCGCCGTCGCCGGTGCGGGACGGCTTCTGATCGGCGCATCGGTGGCCGTCGCATTCGTGGGCATGCTCAAGCTTGCAAGCAACTGGTTCCCACCAAACCGATTTGCCATGGTCACGGGCATGGCGTTGTTTACGGGCATGGTCGGCGCCGTAACCGGCGGACTCCCGCTGCGTCTTCTTTTGGAGACACACTCCTGGCGATCCGTCATGGTCGGGGCCGCACTTATCACCTTTCTGGCCGGGGCCGGCATCTATTGTTTCGCACGCGATTACCCACACCAGAAAGGCTGGCGAAATCACGTGGAGCCGGACGCATCCGCGGACGACGCGAGGCTTTCGCATATTTTCACGAACATCCGGGAAACGCTTCGATATAGGAATACATGGCTTTTGTTCTTCATTCCCGCGGGAATCGTGGGTTGCATATTGAGTTTTTCCGGGCTTTGGGGCGTCCCCTACATGACCGCCCGCTCAGGCATGACGCCTGCCGAGGCATCCACCGCGTCGTCTCTTCTGCTTTTATCCTGGGCCCTGGGGGGTCCGTTCTTCGGATGGGCATCGGATCGTATCGGCCGTCGAAAACCGCTTTACAAGCTGGGTTGCGGCGTTAGTATCGCAGGCTGGTGCGTCCTTGTCTTTTCCCCGCCCGGCGAGCCGCTTGTATTAGGAACCGTCCTCGTAGTCACCGGCTTTTTCTCAGGCTGCATGGTGGCCAGCTTCGCATTTGCCAAGGAGACGGTTCCCGCCAGATTGGCCGGGACCGTTTCCGGAATCATCAACATGGGTGTGATGACCGGCCCCATGATCCTGCAGCCGGCCATCGGCCTGGTACTGGATGCCATGTGGCGCGGGGATACCGTTCATGGAGTGCCCGTTTACGGACCGGAAGCCTACCGGGCCGGATTTTCCCTGATGATCGCCTGGGCTGCGCTGTCCTTTATCCTTCTGTTTTTCACCCGGGAAACTTTCTGTCGTCAAAATCCGTGACGGGTTTGAAAGAAACGGGATAATGCCTATAATTAACAAAGAACCCAGAAACTGATGCACTCGTAATAAATCGCGATCCGACGGCTTTGCAAACAGTTCAAGCTCAAGGCTTGCGCGATTCCTTCGAGTGCGGCGTACCTGGCGTACGTGCATGTTTACAAGGCTTAAGCCGCAAATTCTATAAAATCGGCCGCAGTTGCAGATATTGGACTTTTTTCGAAGTCGTCAAAGACTGCCGCCGTCCCTTTGCCCATTCGCCGCCCGACACTGCAGGAGGCATTTTAAAGGAGGATGACATGGAAAGCAGCAAACAACAATGGAGCCCGTATCTTGCGGGTGCACTGACGGGAATCGTCATCATCCTGTCGGTCTGGATCGCTGGCCAGTACTTCGGCGCGTCCACTTCATTCGTAAGAACGGCCGGAATCATTGAAAGCGTTTTTGCGCCGGAAACGGTCTCCGGGCTTGAATACTACCAGCGGGTTGCGCCCCGGCTGGACTGGCAATGGTTTTTCGTCGCGGGCATTCTTCTGGGTTCGCTGATCGCGGCGAAAACCGGTGGCACTTTCCGATGGCAGGCGGTACCTGACATGTGGCGCGGCCGGTTCGGAAACACCCCTGTCAAACGCGGCGTAACAGCCTTTGCCGGGGGCGCCGTGCTCATGTTCGGGGCCCGCATGGCCGACGGTTGACCGAGCGGCCACGGGTTGAGCGGTACGCTCCAACTAAGTATCAGCGGCTTTGTCTCCCTTGCATTTTTCTTTCTCGCCGGAATCCTCATGGCGCGAATCGTCTACGCGGGAGGTAAAAAATGAAACTTATCCTGATGGGTCTCGTTACAGGCATTCTCTTCGGCTTTTTGCTGCAGAAAGCCACGGTGCTTCGCTACGACCGGCAGTTAGGCGCACTTCGCCTCAAGGACATGACCATCGTCAAATTCATGCTCTCGGCCGTCTGCGTCTCCATGGTGGGCGTGTACCTGTTGCATGACCTTGGCATGGTGTCGCTTTCCATCAAATCCACCATACTCGGCGCCAACATCATCGGCGCGATATTGTTCGGCTTGGGCTGGGGCCTTCTGGGCTACTGCCCCGGCACGTCCCTGGGCGCACTGGGCGAGGGGCGGTATGACGCCCTGTGGGGGATCATCGGCATGGTATTCGGCGCCGCCGTGTTTGCCCGCGCATACCCGTTTCTTACCGAAACGGTCTACCAGTGGGGCGACTACGGCAAAGTCACGATCCCCTCGGCCCTGGGTATCAACCACTGGCCGGTAATCATCGTTTTTATCATTATAAGCCTGCTTCTGTTCCGGTGGTTCGAAAAAATGAAGCTGTAAACGCCGGCTTTACAAAAAGCGAATCGGGTGTTATTTTATGGTCCGTTGTCTATAATACGGTTGATGCACTCGAAATAAGTCTCGATCTGACGGCTTTGAAAACGTCCGGATCAAGGTTTGCGCGAGTCCTTTGAATGGCAGCGTACTTCAGCGTGCGTGACATTCTGAGAAATGGCGCGCACGCTCAGATATTGGATTTTTACGAAGCCGTCACAATTGATGCACACCGAAGCTATCCAGACTGAAATTCAATTGGGCAGGAGCGTTCGATGGACTACATCAAAATCCGGTTCACAAACGATCTGGATGAACTTGAGTCAAAGCTCGACCAGACGCTTTCCGGCATGTTTCACTCCATGGGGCCGAGTTTCTCGTTTTCCAGGACCACATGGAAACCCCAGCTTGACATCTATGAAACCATGGACAAGATATTCGTTATGGCGGAGTTGGCAGGGGTGGACAAAGACGACCTGGAGCTGGAGATCAACCCCCGGGCCGTGCGCATCTTCGGCAAGCGGACTCCCAGTCCTCCCGCAGGAAACGGCCGTTACCGACTGGCCGAAATTCAATACGGTCATTTCGAACGGATTTTGTATATGCGAACGCCAATCAATACGGAAACCGTTTCGGCCCGCTACAAGGACGGATTTTTACACGTGGAAATGGAAAAAACGCCGTATCCCGCTAAGCAGAAAGTCCCCATAACGGTGGAGTAGCGGGCAAAGCCGGGCAGGTACCCGGCAGCCGGCACGGCGGTAAAAACCGATACCGAAACAGACAATTCCGACGTTTTTCCAAGTGGAGGCTGAACAATGACGCAGCAGAGGGATGGGATATCGCCTGATCCTACCGAAAAAATACCGGACATTCTTCCGATTCTCCCGCTTTTCGATGTGGTTTTGTTCCCCAAGATGGTGCTGCCCCTGATCGTGATGCAGGAAGAATCGATCCGCCTCATAGACGAAGCGATGTCCCACAACCGGCTCGTCGGGGC
>SLJY01000067.1 GCA_007134875.1 Desulfobacterales bacterium | reverse complement strand
GGGCCGCTGCCGCCTCCCTGTTGGTTTTGGTTTATTAGTGGTTTTGCTATTCCGGCAGGGGATCGAGCAGATCCGCCAGGGCCTTTTTCGCAAACTGCGGCAAAGCGAAAGCGGCATGGTGTATCCGGGTATTGTAATAAAAGGTATCGAAATTCGCCGCATCGACCCGTTCTTTTTCGAAATCGCCCAGGGGGCAGTATTTTTTGGATGCAAACCCGAAACTCCACAGGCCGCCGGGATACGTCAGGTTCGAAAACAGGTACATGTGAAGCTTCGGAAAATGCGGCCGCTGGTTTGAAAACATCGATACCTGGATTTCCGGGTCGTAGTAGGGGGATTCCGACTGGGTGATCATGATCCCGTCGTCCGCAAGACATTTTGAGGTGTTTGCGTAAAAGGCCGAGTCGAAAAGGGGGGCCGCCGGCCCGATGGGGTCGGTGGAGTCGATGATGGCCACGTCGAAGGTTTCATCCGTATTGGCCACGTATTTCACGCCGTCGTCGATGATCAGCTCCAGCTTCGGGTCGTCCAGGGCGCCGCTCACCGCCGGCATGTGCTCGCGGCAGGCATCGACCACCATTTTGTCGATTTCAACCATCACGACCCGCCCCACGCCGGGATGCCGGAGAACCTCCCGGGCGGTTCCGCCGTCTCCGCCGCCGATGATCAGGACCTTTTTCGGATCAGGGTGCACGAAAAGCGGAACATGGGCGATCATTTCGTGGTAGACGGATTCATCCCGCTCCGAGATCATGACGATCCCGTCGTTTAGCAGCATTTTTCCGTGGCCCGCCGTCTCTATGACATCGACTTTCTGAAAGGGGCTATGAGCGGAAAACAGGGTGGCCTCCACTTTGAAGGCCAGCGAAACGATATTTTTGTGGGTTTCATGCACCCAGAGGGCCGGATTGATCTCTTCTTCCATAGCTGCTCCTTGCGGTTGACGGTTTACCCGGTTTGTGCGAATTACTCGGTTTTCATGTAGTTGAAAAATATAACGGCATATCCGCTGTCGAACTCGTAGAAACTCTTTTCGGTGATCCGGTAGCCGGGCATCCGGGAAGGCAGGCGTCGCTCCATGGGCGCCCGGCTTTCGTCCTGGCTTCCGGTCATTACCAGGGAGAACCGGCTGGGCCGGAATATGCCGATCACCTGCCGGATAGTTTCCGTGTAATCGTCTTCGTGGACATTGGTCTCAAAGCTCGCGTAAGACCCGGAAGGCTCCGGGGTGACGTGGATTGTCATGTACGCTTCGCCCCGGATCTTGTTCAGGGAATAACCGTAGGGCCGGAACTGGAATGAATCGCTTTCCATGTCCGGGTAGAGCTGGTCGATTCCGGACCGGTTTTCCAGGTCTTCGACCGTGTCCTCCTCTTTGGGGACGAAGTCGCTCAGCACGGCGGGGTGCATGTCGTGCATGAGAACTTCCAGGGTGATATCCTCCTCCTCCTCCACTTCGGTTTCCGGGGCGGAGAAGTAGAAGATATGGACATGGTCGTGGTTGGCCGGTCCCAGCCGGTAGCTCTTGCCGGGGAAGTAGGCGCTTAGATCATGCACGTCCGTTTCGAAATCGCTGGTTTGCAGATGGGGATACATCAGGTTTTTCCGCTCGTAGAAAAACAGCCCGACGTTTTCCCGGGAAACAATGTCGATGATCCCGGGAACGGCCTTTACCAGCGATGTTTTTCCGCAGGTGATCATCAGCACCCGGTCGTCCCACAAAAAGAGGCTTGATTCGGACAGAAGGTACGCATCCATCTCTTTTGTGCTTTTATGGCTGACAATCTCCGCGCCGCAGGCTTTTACCACGCCCGTCCACCGGCCGTCCTCGTTTGTGCGGATCGAGGGGTCCGGCGTTTTCAGGATGATCTCCAGCTTCTTTTCGGGGCCTTCGAATGGTATAGTCATAGCGTAATCTGCCGTCCATCCATATACTATTGAATTCGATATTGATGCCAGGATAAATTTAAAACAATATCATAATCGATTATTGTGAGTAAATCCTAAATATAAGATCAGGGAAGGGGGCTGAAAAGGGGGGCGGGGATTACCGCAAAAAAAATTTTGACTTCCACCTTGCCATGGAATAGAACGATTTTCATGGCAAGCGCGAACCAATCATCCATTTTTTTCGGGCCCATGAGGGTTCCTTTTCTGCTGCTGACGCCGGTATGCGTCGGCTTAGGTGCGGCCGCCGCATATTTCGCGGAAGGGACTTTTCGTGCGGACTGGTTCCTTCTGGCTTTGGCCGGCGGGCTTTGCGCCCATATCAGCGTCAATGCCATCAATGAATACGATGATTTCAGAAGCGGACTCGATCTGAGGACCACCCGCACGCCGTTTTCCGGGGGCAGCGGGACGCTGCCGGAAATTCCGGAAAAAGCGCACTGGGCGGCGGCCATCGGGGCCGTGACCCTGCTTATGACCGTTTTTGTTGGGATTTTTTTCCTGTGGGCCAGCGGGGCAGGCCTGCTGATCATCGGGATTCCGGGCGTGCTCGCCGTCGTGTTGTATACCCGCTGGCTCACCCGTGAACCGCTGCTGTGTCTTCTGGCGCCGGGCATCGGGTTCGGCCCCTGCATGGTCATGGGTGTGGGATACGTTATGAGCGGAACCTATTGCGCGGCCGCCTTTGCGGCGTCCCTTGTTCCTTTCTTCCTGGTCTGCAACCTGCTTTTGATCAACCAGTTTCCGGACATCGAACCGGATGCCGGCGCGGGGCGTCGCCATCTCATGATCGCCTACGGAAAACGCGCGGGCGTGATCGTTTACGGGGCGTTTCTGGCAGGGGCTTACCTTTCGGTGCTTCTTGCATGGTTTGCCGGATGGTTTCCGGCGCTATCGCTTCTGGCCCTTTTAATGGCCCCCCTGGCGGCGCACACGGCTGCGGGTGTGGCAAGGCACCGGGATGAGGGGCATGAGGTTCTTCTTCCGTACATGGGCCGAAATGTAATCATCACCCTTGCCACCCCGGCGCTGCTGGCTTTTTGCCTTTTCGTCGGTCGCCACATTTGACGGCTCTGCCGGCAACATCGAAACCGAAATCGCGATCGAAATCGGAAGAAAAAAAATGACGCCTGGACACGAAAAACTTTATGTCTAACGTCTTTCAATCGAAACAATTGAAATGGAGGGACAATGAATATCCGATTCTACGGGGCCGTCCGGGAAGTGACCGGCTCGATGCACCTGCTGGAAACCGACGAGGACAAAATCCTGCTCGACGCCGGAATGTTCCAGGGCCGCCGCGAGGAAAGCGACCGGAAAAACCGGCAGCTTCCCTTTGACCCGTCCATTGTAACCAATGTGGTTTTATCCCATGCCCACATCGACCATTCGGGAAGAATCCCTTTGCTTTCCGCAAGGGGATTCGCCGGGCATTTCTTTGCTACCCGGGCAACGGCCCATGCCTGCGAATACATGCTTGCGGACAGTGCCAGCATTCAGGAATCGGATGCGGGATATCTCAACTACAAGCGGGCGGTCGATGTCATGTCGGATTTGGCAGGGGTTTCGCGAGATGCTGCGAAGAAGCACCTCCGGCAGAACGGCCGCCGCGATGACGAGGCCATCGCGCGGTTCATGTCCCGCTACGACATCAACCCGATCCGGCCCTTATACACCATTGCGGACGCGGAACGCGCTCTGGAGCAGTTCTCCGGCCAGCCCTACAACGAGAAATTCACCATCGGAACCGATATGACAGCCATCTTCTACGAAGCCGGCCATATCCTGGGTTCGGCCATCTCCGTCATCCGGGCCAAGGAAAACGGAAGAACCTATACCGTTGCCTACACAGGCGACCTGGGGCGTTACGACAAGCCCATCATTAAAAACCCGGCCAGGGATTTTTCCGCCTCCGGGCACGATATCGACCTGCTGCTTCTGGAAAGCACATACGGCAACCGGACCCATGAACCGGTGGCCGACATGAAGCCCCGGCTGAAACGGATCATCGATGAAACCGTGGAGCGGGGCGGGACGCTTCTGATTCCGGCCTTTGCCTTCGGCCGGACCCAAGAGCTGCTATACACCATCCACGAGCTCTACAGTAACGGCGAGGCGCCGGAAATCCCGGTGTATGTTGACAGCCCGCTGGCCACCCGCATTACCAAGGTGTTCGGGGAGCATCCGGAAGTCTACGACCGGGAGACTCACCGGACATTTTTGGAAAACGGTCTGAACCCGTTCATGTTTCCCCAGCTTCATTTCGTTGAATCGGTTCAGGAATCCATGGCGCTCATGCGCGAAGAAAAGCCGCATATCGTTATTTCCGCGGCGGGTATGTGCGAGGCCGGGCGCATTCTTCACCACCTGCGCTACAAGATTCACAATGAAAAAAACACCATCCTCATTGTCGGGTACATGGCGCAGCACACCCTGGGGCGCCGCATCCTGGAAAAGGGTATGGAATACAAGGAGGCGGGCCGGATAGGGGGGCCGCCGGCGGTTCGGTTCATGGGCAAGGAGTATCCTTTGAAGGCCCGTGTCGAGAACATGGACGGTTTTTCGGCGCACGCGGACAAGGATGAAATGCTGCGGTTCCTGCGCGAGTCCAATGTTAAAATCAAAAAGATCGCATTGGTACACGGTGAAGAGGAGCAGATTTCCGCCTTTGCAGAAACCCTCAAAAACGAGGGTTACGATGTCCTCGTTCCCCGGTTCGGGGAATCCCTGCGTATCCGGTAGAAGTGTTTCTATTTAGTGCCCGAACGAAAACCAGGATTTTTCTGTCTTCCGTCTTCTATTCTCTGTCCTCCACCTCCTTTAGTATTTAAAATCCCCCCAATTATTTTATATTTATCCATGTTTTTTCTTGACAAATGGTTTGGATACTATAGATTTGTGTTTAATAGTGGTGTAAAGTGGTTTTATATGGAGGAACATGTTCAGGGGAAGCTCATACCATACGATCGATGCAAAGGGACGCATCATCATACCGACACGGTTTCGGGAACTCGTCTCGGATAACGGGGGCGACGGCCTGATCCTGTCGGGTATGGATAACGCCCTTGTAGCATATCCTTATGATAAATGGGCGGAAATCGAAGACCGGATTCTTCGCCTTGCCGAAAAGAGCTCCGCCATGCGCCGATTCCGCCGGGTGTTCATCGGCGGCTCATCGGACTGCCCCCTGGATAAAAACGGCCGGATACTGGTCCCGCCCTCCCTGCGGCAGTATGCGAAGCTGGAAAAGGACATTGTCCTGGTAGGGGTCCTCGATCATTTCGAAATCTGGGCGAGAAGCCAGTGGGATGCGGAAAACCGCTGCTTTGAAGATGAGGACATGCAAAACGAGGAGGTTAAAAACGAAATAGCCAAACTGGGATTGTAGATCATGGAGTACCGACATGTTTCCGTATTGCGCGACGAGGCTGTTTCCATGCTGAACTGCGCGCCTGGAAAAACCATTGTCGACTGCACCGTTGGCGGTGCGGGGCACTCCGCTTTAATTCTGGAAAACATCCTTCCGGACGGAATCCTGGTCGGCATCGACCAGGATGTCAAGGCGATCGATGCCGCGCGGCAGGTGCTCGAACCGTGTTCGGAAAATGTTTACCTGGTTCATGACAATTTCGTCAACCTCCCCCTTGTTCTCGCCCGTATTGGCATCGACGCCGCAGACGGCATCCTGGCTGATCTCGGGCTTTCTCTTTTTCAGATCAGGACTTCGGGCCGCGGGTTTTCCTTTGAAGGCGACGAACCGCTCGACATGCGCATGAACACGAACAACCCGGTGACCGCGGCCTCCATTGTGAATGAATCGGACGAGGCGGAGCTGGAAGCCATCTTCAGCGAATACGGGGAGGAGCGATGGGCCCGCCGAATCGCTGCCGAAATTATCCGAAGGCGCGGGGATACTGCGATTTCGCGGACAAAGGATCTGGTGGATATCGTTATGTCGTCCATACCGAAAAGGGCAATTGCAACAAGCCGAATCCACCCGGCGACAAGAGTGTTCATGGCGCTCCGGATCGCTGTGAACCGGGAACTGGAAGTGCTCGGGGAGTTTATCGACCGGGCCGTCGATTATCTCCTACCGGGCGGGCGGTTGTGCATCATTTCGTTTCATTCGCTCGAAGACCGGATCGTTAAGCACCGGTTTCGCGATCTGGCGGAAACATGCAAATGCTCCAAGGATCTGCCGGTATGCGTCTGCACCCATGAACCGAAGATCCGCGTGGTCAGCCGAAAGCCGGTCCGGGCCTCCGAGGAGGAGGTTGAAGCCAACCCCATGTCGCGTTCAGCCGTCATGCGGGTGGCGGAAAAGCTTGGCCTCCAAGGGCAACATCGGGAAGGCGGCGAATGAAAGAGACGGGCGGAAAAAACAAAAAGGGGAGCGCGCCGGTTTTCACACCCCGGATGACGGCCGCCGCGCTTTTGCTGCTTGTCGGATTCCTGGCGGCGGCGTTTTTCGATGCCTGGTGCGGGGTCCAGTCCCGCCGCATGGGCTATGAGATCGTTCAGGAAAAAATGCAGCAGGAACGGCTGCTCGAATACAATAAGAAGCTCAAGATCGAAAAGGCGCGCCTTTCTTCTCCGCAGGCGCTGCGCCGGTACGCCGGCGGTGAACTGGAACTGGAAACGCCGAAAACCGAACAGATCATCGTTATGCCATGATGAAAAAAGAAACCGATAAGCAGGCCGATCAAAAGCGAAACCGGCGCATCCTCATTGTCGGTATCGTCTTTACGCTCTGTTACGCGGTCATCGGCGCCAAGGCTTTCTACTTGCAGGTGCTTTCCGGAAATGCTCTGTCTGAACGGGCGGTTGCCGAATACACCCGGAACTACGAGAGCATGGGGCGGCGCGGCAATATCTATGACGCGCAGATGCGTGAAATGGCGGTCACCGCCCGCGTGGTGTCCGTGGCCGCGCGCCCGCCGCGCATCGAGGATCCCCGGCGGACGGCAACGATCATCGCGGAAATTCTGGGTATGGATCAGCGACGCGTGGCAGAACGCCTGGCATCGGACAGACCCTTTGTCTGGATCAAGCGGGACGCCTCCCCTTCACAGGCCCGGGCTCTTTCCAGGGCGGTCCCGCGTGGATTGGACATGATCGACAGCTACAGCCGGATCTATCCCAACCGGCAGTTGGCCGCCCAGAGCCTTGGATTTGTCGGTGTCGACGGAAACGGCCTGGAGGGGATCGAATACCGCTACGATGAATATCTCCGGGGCAGCCCTTACAGCCAGACAGTGGTCCGGGACGCCCTGGGGCGCATTTTTCAGCGGGATGACGCGCGCACGCCGGATACCGAGGGAAAAAGCCTGGTGCTGACCATTGATGCCAACATGCAGAACATCGCGGAACAGGCCGTTGCAAGAGCGGTCCGTCAGCACAACGCCCGCTCGGGGATGGCCGTGGTGATGGTACCGCAGACCGGCGAAATCCGGGCCGTGGCAAATCACCCTTCCTTCAATCCCAACACTTATGGCAGTTCCCCGCGAAGTGCCTGGCGCAATCGCGCGTTCACAGACTCCTTTGAGCCGGGCTCCGCCATGAAGGTCTTTACCGCGGCCGCCGCCATGGAATCCGGGATCGATCCCCGGCGACTCTACGTGGATTGCGAAGAGGGCCGGTACCGTATCGGAAGAAATATCATCCATGACAACCGACCCCATGGGTTGCTCAACCTGCAGGAGGTGATCCAGCATTCCAGCAACATCGGAATCGTGAAGATTTCCGAAATGATGGGGTCGGAGGCCCTTCACGCCACATTAGGCCGGTTCGGCTTCGGCCGGCGGACCGGGGTCGGTTTTCCGGGGGAGGCCTCCGGCGTGCTCCGGGGTCATCATACGTGGCGCCGGATCGATAATGCCGCCATTTCATTCGGGCAGGGAATTTCGGTAACCGGGGTGCAGCTTGTCACCGCCGTCTCGGCAATCGCCAACGGCGGAACGCTTATGAAGCCCCGGCTTGTAAAGGAGATACGAAACGCGGACGGCAGCGTGTTCGACTCTTTTGAGCCGGAACCGGTTCGGCGGGCCGTGACGCCGGGGATTGCAGGTCAGCTCAAAACCATGATGGCCCTGGCAACCAGCTTGGAAGGGACGGGTTTCCGGGCCGTGCCGGAAGGGTATACCGCGTGCGGAAAGACCGGAACAGCCCAGATTCTCACGGCGCGGGGCGATTACCGGGACAGCGACTACTATTCCATTTTCGCGGGATTCGCACCGGTCCACGCGCCCGAGCTGGCGGTGATTGTGGCCATCGAGGCGCCCCGAGGACAATACTACGGCGGCGAGGTGGCAGCGCCCGTGTTCCGGGAGATCGTCAGGGAGAGTTTCAATTACCTGGATATTCCGCCTGTTGAACCGTCACCGTTTATCGCGCTGGAGATTGCGAAGCCGGCATGAAACTCCAAAGACTCATAAATGCCGCATCTCCCCTGCGGGTGACCCCGGAAGGCCGAACGGACCCGGAGCAGCTGGACATATCCGGCATCTGCTACCGATCGGACCGGGCCGAGCCGGGCAGCCTGTTTGTCGCCATAAAGGGAGCGCGTTCGGATGGCCGCGCATACGCAGGCGATGCGGTCCGCCGGGGAGCCGTGGCAGTGGTGGGGGAAGACCCGGTTGACGTGGGTGCGACGGTCATCCAGGTAAAAGATGCAAGGGCGGCCATGGCGGCCATGGCATGCGAATTTTACGGCCGGCCTTCGGAGCGCATGACGCTTGTGGGCATCACGGGAACCAACGGCAAGACCACCACTTGCTGTCTTCTTGAGCATATCCTGACGGAAAGCGGTCTTCATGCAGGCGTAATCGGCACCATCGACTGCCATTTCGGAACAACAGTGATTCCGGGCTCACTGACTACGCCGGAATCCTCGGATTTGCAGGAACGCCTGGCACGCATGGCGGATGCCGGCGTGACCCACGTGATCATGGAGGTCTCCTCTCACGGGGTCGCGCAGCAGCGTATCGCGGGATGTCGTTTTGCGGCCGGGATATTTACCAACCTGAGCCAGGATCACCTGGATTTTCACGGAGACATGGACGCCTACCGGGCCGCCAAGACCGCTTTTTTTACGGATTACCTGACAGGAGACGCGGCCGTCCTCGTCAATTGCGATAACGATGAGGGACGCCGGCTTGCGGGTGTGCTCGAAGGACGAACCATTACTTCCCTGGGTGTTTCGGAGGCGGAGGAAGGCACCCGGCGCGATGTCTCGGCAATCGATACGGTTCTGGACCCGACCGGCATAACCGGGCGGCTGGCGCTGCCCACCGGGGTGTTTGATTTTCACAGTCCGCTGGTTGGCCGGTTCAACCTGGAAAACATTCTTTGCGCGGCCGGTGCGGCCCATATCCTGGGCGTGTCCGGCAGCGGCATCGCCTATGCCCTGGCAGGCTTCTTTTCGGTCCCCGGCCGGATGGAAAAGATTGCAAACGATTCGGATCGCCATGTTTTCGTGGATTACTCCCACACGCCGGATGCCCTGGAGAACGTTCTGGTGACCCTGCGGGCCACCGTGCCGGGGCGGCTGATCTGCATTTTCGGCTGCGGCGGGGACCGGGACCGGGGCAAGCGCCCGAAAATGGGGGAGGCCGCGGCCCGGCTGGCCGACCTGGTCATCGTGACCTCGGACAATCCGAGAACCGAGGCGCCGGATCGGATCATCAAAGACATCCTGGCCGGCATAAGGCCTGACCCCGGGGATGATGCCGGAGATGATGCGAAAAATGTCCGCCGGGTGCGCCTTGAGCCGGAAGCGCTTGATTCGGGATTTGAATCCGGCCGGCATACGGTCATACCCGACCGGGCCGCGGCCATCGATACGGGAATCCGGATATCGTTGCCGGGAGACGGGGTTCTCATCGCGGGCAAAGGACATGAAACATACCAGATCATTGGAGAGGAAATGATCGATTTCGACGACCGGGTGCATGCAAGAAAAGCCCTGAATCTGCAGTGGAAAAAATAAATGGCGCAGTCAGTTTCAACAACCGAGCCCTTGTTTCCGCCTATGACATGGAAGGCCCGGGACATGGTTTCCGCAACCGGCGGGGATTTGTTGTCCGAGGGAAAAGGCGGTGAATTTCCGCGCATCCGGATCGACTCCCGGATCCTATCCGCGGGCGACGTGTTCGTCGCCATCGAGGGTCCCCGGTTCGACGGGCATGATTTCGTGGAGGAAGTGATCGCAAAGCGGCCCGGCTGTTTTGTGGTCTCCCGGGAAAAGGCCAATCGGTTTTCGCCCGCGGAACTGGCGTCAAAAGGTATTGCCATGATCGCGGTAGAGGATACGGTACAGGCATTGGGCGGCCTGGCGGCCCACAGGCGTAAAGAGGCGAACATTCCCGTGGTGGCCATCACCGGTTCCACCGGCAAGACCACCACCCGGGAGATGATCACCTGTGTTTGCCGCCGTGTTTATAACACGCTGTCGACTGCGGGAAACCTCAACAATGAAATCGGGCTTCCACTGACCCTGTTCAACCTCTCCGCCGTTCACCGCCTGGCGGTGCTGGAGCTGGGCATGAACCATCCGGGGGAGATCCGGCGGCTGTCGGCCATCTGCGAGCCGAACATCGGCGTGATCACCAATATCGGCCCGGCCCACCTGGAAGGACTCCGGAATGTCGAATCGGTTGCCAGGGCCAAGGGCGAGCTGCTGGAAAACATCCGCCCCGATGGCGCTGCGGTGTTGAATGCCGATGACGACTACGGCCGGAAACTGGCAAAGGCGGCCCCGGTCCGCACGATCCTGTTCGGAAGAAGCGAGGATGCGGATATCCGGGCCGAACGGATAACCCAAAAAAACGACAAGGTTTCTTTCACCCTCGTGCTACCGGATGGACGGGTGGAAATCAATCTGGACGTATACGGTGAATTCATGGTCCAAAACGCGCTTGCGGCGGCGGCTGCCGCACACATTCTGGGCGTCGGCGCGGCAGCTGTAAAAAGCGGTTTGGAAAGCTTCCACCCGGTGGAAGGCCGGATGCTGATATACGAGACCCCCGGCGGGGTTTACATTATCGATGATACCTACAACGCGAATCCTATGTCCATGGAGGCCGCCATCCGATCACTTTCCGGCCTTTCCGGAAAGAAGCGGGGTATCCTGGTTGCAGGTGATATGCTGGAGCTGGGCGATTCGGCAAAGTACTACCATGAGCGCATCGGGCACATTGCCGGGGCGGCCGGAATCGACCGGATCTACCTGACCGGATCGTTTGCCGCGCAGGTGGCCGGCGGGGCCCGTGATACGGGTATGGAGGGCGGCGATATCTTCGTGGGCTCGAAAACCGATATTATCCGGAACCTGTCCGGTTGGCTTGAGCGGGGGGACTGGGTCCTGGTAAAAGGATCCCGGTCCACCGGCATGGAGGAGATCGTCCAGTGGATGACCAAGGGCGCCTCCGTGCGCATGTCGGTTTCCGAAGCGCAAGAAGACCGGGAATAAAACACGATGCTTTATCATCTGCTATACAGCCTGCATGAACACATATCGGCCTTCAATGTGTTCCGGTATATCACGTTCCGGACGATCATTGCCGGGCTGAGCGCGTTTCTGATCTGCTTTGCCGCGGCGCCCGCGGTGATCCGATTCATGCGGGAAAAGCAGATCGGGCAGTACATCCGGCGCCTGGGACCCGCTTCCCACCGGGACAAGGCCGGCACCCCCACCATGGGAGGCGTGCTCATCGTCGGGTCGGTGGCTGCGGCGACATTGCTCTGGATCGACCTGAAAAGCTATTACATGTGGGTGGTGATGTTCGTGATGGCGGGGTTTTTCGCCATCGGGTTCGCCGATGACTATCTCAAGCTGATTCTCAAGCGGAACCGGGGGCTGCGGGCATGGTCCAAATTTTCCATGCAGGTGGCCATTGCGGCGGCCGCGGCGGTCATGCTCTACTATTACCCGGATTTTTCGAGCCGGATCACCATTCCGTTCGTCAAGGCGTTTTCCCCGGACCTTGGCATCTTCTACCTGGTGTTCGCGGTGGTAGTCATCGTGGGGGCATCCAACGCGGTCAACCTCACTGACGGGCTCGACGGATTGGCCATCGGTCCCGCGATTATCGCGGCGGCAACCTACATGCTCTTTGCATACGTGGCCGGGCATTCGCAGATTGCCCAGTACCTTCAGATCAATTACGTGGCCGGCTCCGGGGAGCTGACAATCTTCTGCGGCGCCCTGGCCGGCGCGGGACTGGGTTTTTTGTGGTTCAACGCCCACCCGGCGCAGATATTCATGGGGGACGTGGGATCCCTTCCCCTGGGGGCGGTTCTGGGCACGGTGGCCATCATCACCAAGCAGGAGATCCTCTTGATTATCGTGGGCGGCGTGTTCGTCATCGAAGCGCTTTCCGTGATCATCCAGGTGGGATATTTCAAGCTCACGGGGGGAAAACGTATCTTCCGGATGGCGCCGATTCATCACCATTTCGAGTTGAGGGGCTGGGCGGAATCCAAGGTGATCATTCGCTTCTGGATCATCGCCATCCTGCTGGCGCTGATTTCGTTTTCAACCCTGAAGCTTCGGTAGTTCGGCTGGCTTACGTTCCGGCTGGAAGGATCCGGTAATTATGGAACTCAAAGGGATGCACATCGTGGTATTTGGCCTGGGAAGGACGGGGGAATCGCTCGTCCGCTTCCTGCTGGACCGCGGCGCCCGCGTTTCCGTAACGGACAGCCGGCCCGCCCGCATGGTGGGACAGCCGGCGGGAAGAATCGCAAGGCTCCCGGTCTCTATGCAACTCGGCGGCCATGACGAAAAAATCGTGGAATCGGCGGACTGGATCGTGCTCTCCCCCGGCGTACCCCACACCCTGGGCGTCCTGGAGCGGGCGGAGCGGGCGGGTATCCCCGTGATCGGGGAAATCGAGTTGGCATCCCACTTCGTGGACGAGCCCATTGTAGCGATCACCGGCACCAACGGCAAATCGACCGTCACCCGACTGGCGGGGCGGATGCTTGAATATTCGGGTATGAGCATATTTCTGGGCGGAAATCTCGGCCGGCCGCTTATCGATTATGTTTCCGAGGCAAAGCCCGTGGAGGTGGTGGTGATCGAGGTGAGCTCCTTCCAGCTCGACACCATCGTGCATTTCCGACCGGCCGTGGGTGTGCTGTTGAATATTTCCCCGGATCACCTGGACCGGTATCCGGATTTCGGGGCGTATGCCGCATCCAAGGCAAGGCTGTTCGAAAACCAGCTGGCGTCCGATACTGCCGTTGTCAATGCGGGCGATGAAATCGTAATGCGCGCTGCGGAAAACGCGAAAAGCAGGATGTGCACATTCAACGATGCGGATTTCAGGCCCTGCTCCGCGCTGATCTCGGATACGGAGATCCGGATCAATTCACCAAACACGGATCCGTTTGTGATTTCGGCGAGCCGGGTACCCCTTGCCGGACGGCACAATCTTGAAAACACGGCGGCCGCGGCCCTGGCGGCCCTCGCGGCCGGGGCAAGCCGGGAGGGCATACTGGCTTCGCTCGACGGGTTCGTTCCCGACCCCCACCGCCTTGAACGGGTCGCCACAATAAAGGATGTTGCATACTACGACGATTCCAAGGCGACAAACGTGGATGCCGTGGTCCGGGCCATCGAATCCATGAGCGGGCCGGTGATTCTCATTGCCGGCGGAAGAGACAAGTTCGGGGGGTATGAAGCCCTCAGAAAGCCCGTGGAACGGCACGTCAAGGCGGTGATTGTCATGGGGGAGGCGGCGGACGCCATCCTCGGAACTCTTTGCGACGTGGTCGAGTTACGGCACGCGGATACCATGGCCGAAGCCGTGGAGGAAGCCTCCCGCATCGCGGCGCCCGGCGACGCAGTACTTCTGTCGCCGGCATGTTCCAGTTTCGACATGTACGAGAACTACGAAGCGCGCGGGGACGATTTCGCCCGCGCGGTGCGGTCCCTGGACGCAATGGCTGTATGAGAAGGAAAAGGTTTATATGATCAGGCACGCATCCCGCAATCCGTTACGATACATTGACCCGGTACTGCTGTTTCCGGTGCTGGGCCTGTGCGGCATAGGGATCGTTATGATCTACAGCGCCAGCAGCGAGATTGCGCTCAGGAACTTCGGCAGCGAGTATCATTTCTTCTCGCGCCAGATGATTTACCTGGGTATCGGCGCGGCAACCATGGCCGCGGCCTGCTTTTTCCCCTACCGCATCTACCGGGCGGCTACATACGGCTTTCTCATTCTGGCGGCTGTTTTCCTGGCGGCGCTTCTCATCGACGGCGTGGGGCATACCGCTGGCGGGGCCACCCGCTGGCTGCGGGTATCGTGGCTGTCGTTCCAGCCGTCCGAGTTCGCCCGGCTTGCATTGATCATTTTTCTGGCCTACTCGCTGACCAAAAAGCAGACCCAGGTGGAAAAGGCCTCGATCGGTTTTCTGCCGCACGTGATCGTTTTGCTGGCCTTTACGGTTCTGATCATGCTTCAGCCGGATTTCGGAACCATCGTCATTTTCTGGATGATGGCCTGGATCATCATGTTCGTGGGACGGGTTCCCGTATCGCATTTGGTTTCCGCGTTTCTGCTGATGCTCCCCTTTGCGGGGTGGCTGCTTTTTGCGGCGGAATACCGTATCAAGCGGTATGTCACATTTCTCGATCCCTGGAAATATCCGCTCGACGAGGGATACCAGATCATCCACGCGATGATGGCCTTCAATTCGGGCGGGGTTTTCGGCCAGGGTTTGGGCCAGGGCTATCAGAAGCTGTTCTACCTGCCCGCGCCCCACACGGATTTCATTTTTTCGGTGATCGGCGAGGAGGGCGGCCTGGTAATGGTGCTGCTGATCGTGGCACTTTTTTTGGTGATCCTGTGGCGGGGGCTTCAGATCGCCTCGCGCGCGGAGGACTATTTCGGTTCGTTTCTGGCTTTCGGCATCACGGCATCCATCACGCTTCAGGCGGTGATCAACATGGGCGTTAATCTGAGCCTGCTGCCGACCAAGGGGCTGACGCTGCCGTTTCTAAGCTTCGGCGGTTCCTCGCTGGTTTTCAACCTGCTGGGCGTCGGCATCCTGATGAACATCCGGGCGCAACAGGAGAAAAGATGAGAAAAGACGCGATCCCGAACAATCGGGCAGCCAATGATCCGGTCAATCCGGAAGCCGACGGAAAGCTGTCTTCAGGGATGCGGGTCCTGGTGGCCGGAGCCGGCACCGGCGGGCACCTGTTTCCCGGAATTGCGGTAATCGATCGCCTCGATTTGCTTGCAGGCGGTGTGCGGGCAATGTTCGTCACGACCGGGCGACCCATAGAGGACACCGTGCTGGGAAAACGGCATTTCGAGACAACCCGCATATCCGCCGCCGGAATGAAGGGCGCCTCTGTTTTTGGAAAGCTTCGTTCGGCTATGCTTCTGGTTACGGGCATTTTCGAAGCGCGTGCCATATTGAAACACTTCGCCCCGCATGCGGTTCTGGGGATGGGGGGATATTCGTCTGCACCCGTTGTGCTGGCTGCATGGATGATGAGAATTCCCCGTGTGATTCACGAGCAGAACCGGATCGCAGGCGTCACCAACCGGGTGCTGGGACGGTTTGCCACACGCGTGTTTGTCTCCTTTCCCGATACGAATATCGGCGGGACAAAACACAAAGCGATGTATACCGGGTATCCGGTTCGCCCCGAAATCGGGCCAAAAGACGATTCGGCCGCGGATACAGACAATGACAGGGCCGATGAAAGGCGCAAGCCCCTGACTTTGCTGGTTTTGGGCGGAAGCCAGGGAGCTGCCGCCCTCAACGCGGCCGTGACCCGGGCCCTGGAATACCTGGGCGATATCGGGAGCTTTCGCTTCATTCATCAGTCCGGGGCGGCGCACGAAGAAACTGTCCGGAAAGCGTATGCCGAAAAAGGGGCCGATGCGGAGGTTTCGGATTTTTTTACGGATGTGGCATCGCTTTACCGAAAAGCCGACATAGCCGTCTGCCGGGCCGGTGCGGGAACACTGGCGGAGCTTGCCGCAGCCCGGCTGCCGGCTATTCTCATACCATACCCGTATGCGGCGGACGATCACCAGGCGGCCAACGCGGAGGCGATGGCCGCTTCCGGGGGCGCGGTTATGGTGCGGGAATCGGAGCTGTCGGCCGAAAATCTTGCAAAGCGCCTCACGGACTACCGGTCCCGCCCGGAAGCGCTTGCCCGGATGCGTGCGGCTATAGAACACAATGCGCCGGCCTCCGATGCGGCGGATACTATTGCCAGGCAGATCCTTTTGCTTTGCGGCTTTTCCCCACTGCCGGCCATGGGAGGGCAAGGCTTCGGAAAACGGGAGGCGACGGCATAACATGTACAGGAAAAAATACCATATTCATTTCGTTGGCATCGGCGGCATCGGCATGAGCGGCATTGCTGAGCTTCTGCTGAATCTGGGCTACCGGGTTTCGGGTTCGGATATTTCCGAATCCGATGTGACACGCCGCCTGAAGCAGCTTGGCGGGGTGGTGTACGAGGGCCACCGGGCCGAACAGGTTAAAGGCGCGGACGTGGTGGTGACCTCTTCGGCCATCCGGGGCGAAAACCCGGAGGTGGCGGCGGCGGCCGCACGGTCGATCCCCGTGATTCCCCGGGCGGAGATGCTGGCCGAGCTCATGCGGCTCAAGTATTCCATCGCAGTGGCCGGCGCCCATGGCAAGACGTCAACCACCTCCATGGTGGCTGCCGTGCTTGGAACCGGCGGGCTCGATCCCACGGTGGTTATCGGCGGAAAGCTGAAAAGCATCGGCACCAATGCGGTCCTGGGGGAAGGGGATTTCATCGTTGCCGAAGCCGATGAGAGCGACGGATCGTTTCTCAAGTTCAACCCCGCCATTTCCGTGGTGACCAATATCGACGTGGAGCACCTGGATTACTACAGGGATATCGAAGACATCAAGCAGGTGTTTCTGGATTTTATCGACCGGATTCCTTTTTACGGGATCGCTGTGCTTTGTTTGGACAATGAGCACCTACAGGACCTGATTCCGCAGATCAAGAAGCGGTTTATCACCTACGGCATCAATCCGCAGGCGGATTTTCGGGCAACAGCCATCCGGTTTGACAAGACCCGCTCGTACTTTACCGTTTACAAAGGCCCCGAGTCCCTCGGGGAGATATGTCTGAACCTGCCGGGCATGCACAATGTTTCAAACGCCCTGGCGGCCGTGGCCGTCGGGACCGAACTGGATATCGATTTTTCCGTAATCCGCAGCGCGCTTCAGACCATGGACGGCGTGGGAAGGCGGCTCGAAGTAAAGGCGGAATCCGGCGGTATTACAGTGGTGGATGATTACGGGCACCATCCCACGGAGATCCGTGCCACACTCGAGGCCGTTCGTCAGAGCTGGCCGGAGAAACGGGTCATCGTGGTATTTCAGCCCCATCGCTATACGCGGACCCGGGACCTGTTCGACGACTTCACCCGGGCGTTCTACCAGTCGGACGTGCTGCTGGTCATGCCGGTCTACCCGGCAGGCGAGCCGGCCATCGAGGGTGTGGATCATGCCGCACTGGCAAAGGGAATTCAGGCGCACGGCCACAAGAATGTCCGGATGGTGGAAGATGACGCGGATGCCATTTCCCGCCTGGAGGAAATTCTCCGGCCCGGCGATATCCTGCTGACGCTGGGCGCGGGGAATGTGTGGCAGGTGGGGGAGGCGGCGGCCGGTAGGTTGTAGCGGAGGGCGGAGGACGGAAGACAGGGGGCGGATAATGGAAGACGGGAATCAGGGGGCGGAGAATTGGGGCTTGGGCGAAGATTGGAAGGCGCGCTGGCGAAACGGTTCGAAGGGAAGGTCCGGTTCGGGGAATCCATGGCCCGGCATACCACCTGGCGGATCGGGGGGCCGGCCGACGCGATGGTCTTTCCGGAAAGCGAAGACGATGTCCGGGACCTCATCGTTCTGCTCAATGAACATAATACCGACTGGTTCGTTCTGGGCGGCGGAAGCAATCTGCTGGTGCTGGACGGCGGGATCCGGGCGGTGGTGATATCCCCTGCACCGGGGCTTTCCGATGTTTTGGAGGCACCTTTGCCCGAAGGTAGAGGGGTTCGGGTTCAGGCCGGAGCAAGCCTGGCGAAAGCATGCCGGTTTGCCGCAGACAAGGGACTTTCCGGGCTGGCCTTCGCCGCCGGCATCCCCGGCACGGTGGGCGGCGCGGTGATGATGAATGCCGGCATTCCCGGTGCGGAAATGTCGGATGTGGTGTCGGAAATCCGCATGATCGGCCCGGAGGGCGGAAATATGACCATCGGCCGGAGCGAACTGGACTATTCCTACCGAAGGCTCCGCCTTCCGCGAAGGGCGGCGGGCGTCCCGGGACGTCCCGGGATTATCGTGTCGGCGGTGTTGATGCTCCGGAAAGGGGATTCGGAGCGGATTCGGGATGAGACGGAAGAAATGCTTGCCCGCAGAAATCAATCGCAGCCGGGCGGATTGACGGCCGGAAGCGTTTTCAAAAACCCGCCGGGCGGCCCGGCGGCCGGCAGGCTGATCGACCGGGCGGGGCTGAAGGGGTATGCGGCGGGCGGTGCGGTGGTGTCGGGGAAGCACGCCAACTTTATTGTCAACCGGGGCGGTGCAAGCGCCTCAGATGTGCTGGAGTTGATGGAAACCATCCGGCGGCGCGTCAAAGACGCATCCGGCGTGGAACTCGAACCGGAAGTGAGGGTTGTCGGTGAAGAAGAGCAGGGGTAAAAACAGGTATATCCGGAGCAAGGCGGAAAAGCGGGCCGGCTGGTCGGTGCGGGTGCGTCTTGCGGCGGTTCTCTACGCCCTTGGCAGCGCGGCCGTGATCCTGGCCACGGGACTGGCCTGTATTTTCATCTACGACTGGTTGACCCAGAGCGCGTATTTCCGGACGGACATGGTGGAAATCACCGGATGCGAGCGGCTGGATGAACACGTGGTGCGCGAAATCACCGGCATTCAGGAGGGTGTGAACGTTTTGTCCGTGAACCTGTCCACCGCACGAAAGCGGCTGGTTTCCGAGCCGTGGGTCGCAGATGCCGATATCCGCCGGGATCTGCCGTCGCACATGGTTATAAAAATCAGGGAACATGAGCCGGCTGCCCTTATCGACTTTGGCGGGAATATCGGCGGGGATTACGGCGGCAGCATCGGCCGGCGGTTTCTGATCAATGAATCCGGTGAAGTTTTCAAGGCCTGCCAGGACCCGTACCCGCCTGATTTGCCCGTGATTTCCGGGATGAACTACCGGGACTGGACCGCGGAATCCGGTCGCGGGAAGCGGGCTTCCGCCGCGGTCATGTCCGTACTGAATCTGTGCGGCCGGCCGGGTGCGGCGCTTCCGAAGGAAGCAGTGGAAAAGATTATCGTGGACAAGGATATCGGTCTGACCCTGCATGTCCGGGAGCCGGAAAAGCAAATCACTTTAGGGTTCGGCGATTATGACAAGAAGCTCGGGCGCCTGGAGTCGGTGCTTGCCCGCATGGAGCAGGCGGCCCCGGAAAATGATTTTTCCCTGGTGGATCTCAGAAATCCGAATCGCATCGTGGCCATGCCCGCTTGTGAAAACCAGGTAGTTGCGGGAATAAGGAGGTTCAAGTGAAAGATCAGGAAGAGATCGTCGTCGGCCTGGATATCGGTACCACCAAGATCTGCACGGTCGTGGCCGAGGTGTCCGGCAGCAAGGTGAATATCATCGGCATCGGAAGTCTCCCCTCGGTGGGTCTGCGCAAGGGCGTCGTGGTCAATATGGATTCCACGGTCGCCTCCATCAAGAAGGCCGTGCAGGATGCGGAACTCATGGCCGGGTGCGAGATATCGTCGGTTTATGCAGGCATCGCCGGCGGTCATATCACCGGATTCAACAGCCACGGGGTCATTGCCATCAAGGGCAGCGAGATTACACAGGCGGACGTGGAGCGCGTCATCGAGGCGGCCCGGGCGGTGGCCATACCCATGGACCGGGAGGTCATCCATGTTCTTCCCCAGGAGTTCATAATCGACGGCGAGTCCGGCATCCAGAATCCGGTGGGAATGGCCGGTGTAAGGCTCGAAGCCAAGATCCACATCGTCACCGGCGCGGTGACATCGGCGCAGAACATCGTGAAGTGCGCCAACCAGTCGGGGCTGGATGTCTGCGACATTATCCTGGAGCCGATCGCATCGTGCGAGTCCGTGCTCACACAGGAGGAAAGGGAGGTCGGCACCGGGCTGATCGATATCGGCGGGGGAACCACGGATCTTGCGATTTTTTCAGGAAACACCATCCGGCACACGTTTGTTCTTTCGCTGGGCGGCAACAACATGACCAACGATATATCCGTGGGACTGCGCATCCCCATGGCCGAGGCCGAAAAAATCAAGATCAACTATGGCACGTGCCTGTCGGATAACATCAAGAGCAATGAAACCATCGATCTGCCGGAGGTTGGCGGCCGCCAGGGTCGCCAATTGCCGAGACAGATCCTGGCCGAGATACTGGAGCCCAGGGTGGAGGAGGTCTTTTCCCTGGTTAACCGGGAAATCATCCGGGCCGGAATGAAGGAGGAGATACGCTCCGGCATCGTTCTTACCGGCGGGGCCGCCCTGTTGGACGGCATCACCGAGGTGGCGGAATCCGTATTCGAAGTGCCCGTTCGCCTGGGTAATCCCCACGGCATTAACGGCCTGGTGGATGTGGTGAACAATCCCATGTATTCCACGGGCGTTGGCTTGGTCCTATATGGGGCAAAGGACGAGGGCAGAAAGAAGTTCCGGATCCGGGATGCCAATATTTTTCACCGGATCATCAGCCGCATGAAAAAGTGGTTCAAGGAAGTGATATGACTTTTCTTGAACCGCACGCAAACAACAGACAACACCGGCAATCTCGGCAGATGTTGCCGGCAACATTGTAAACAGTAAGGCATGGGAGGGAAACAATGGATTTTACCTATTTGGAAGGCGACAACTCGGCAAAGATCAAGGTGATCGGAATCGGCGGTGGCGGCGGCAACGCCGTAAACAACATGATTGATTCCAACCTGCAGGGCGTTAAATTCATCGTGGCCAACACGGACGCCCAGGCGCTTGCCAATTCCCGGGCAAACACGAAGATCCAGCTGGGCGAAATGCTCACGGAGGGACTCGGTGCGGGCGCTGATCCGGAAACCGGCCGGGAAGCGGCGGTCGAATCGGCGGATCTGTTGCGGGAGGCGCTGGCCGACAGTCACATGGTCTTTATCGCCGCAGGCCTGGGCGGCGGGACTGGCACGGGTTCGGCACCCGTGGTGGCGGAAATCTGCAAGGAGATCGGGGCGCTCACGGTGGCCGTCGTCACGCGTCCTTTCAAATTCGAGGCACGCAAGCGGAGCAAGCAGGCCGAGGAGGGGATCAACCATCTCAAAAAAGTGGCGGACACGGTCATCACGATCCCCAACGACCGGCTGCGGGGAATGGCAAAGAAAAACGCAACGTTGATCGAAATGTTCAAGATGGCCGACGAGATCCTTCACCACAGTGTCAAGGGAATCACGGATCTTATCATGAACCCGGGTCTTATCAACCTGGATTTTGCGGACGTCAAAACGATCATGTCCAAGTCCGGGATGGCCATCATGGGCATCGGGGTGGCCGGCGGGGACAACCGGGCCATCGAAGCCGCGGAAAAAGCGATATCCCACCCGCTCCTGGAGGACAACTCCATCAGCGGCGCCAAGGGTGTGCTTATGAACATCACGTGCAGCACCGAGCTGACCATGGAAGAGGCCACGGAAGCCTCCGAGCGTATTTACAATGAAATCGGGGACGACGATGTCGAGGTGATCTGGGGTACCACCATGGACGATTCAGTCGGCGACGAAATGCGCATTACCGTGATCGCCACCGGGATCGGGGATTCGGACGTCAAGACAAAGGGGCCGAATGTTTCGAGAAAGCCGGTGCGGGATTTTCAGAGCGTCACCCGGGGCGTGGTGCGCGATTACACGCCCGAGGACCGGGAATACGAATCCAGGCTCAATGCGCCGGCGTTCTACCGCGTCCGGGGTAACAAGGCCGAATGCAAGGAAACCCACGAGGAGCTTCAGGAAGTGAAAAAAGCCGGAAACGGATACGATGACGTGGTGGATATGGACGTATTAGACGTTCCGACGTTTCTGCGACGCAAAGCGGACTAAGCGGGGCGACGTGTATTGCAGTGCATGGAGCGCGGGAATGTACGGGCCGGAGGTCATGGCCCGGAACTGACCGCTCCCGGGACCGGTGCGCAGGACGCAGTAAATTATGACGTCCCTGCAAACGAGGCTCGTACAATATAATATAAATATAAATATATTTGGTAAAAGACTTTCACGCATTGATCCATCCCATGCCTTTCCTTTCCTTTGGATCGGCAGGGGCCCCGGTATCGGTATCCCTCCCCCAAAATGATACCTCGCCCCTGCCGATTCCACCGCAACTCTATGATTAATCTGTTTTCAAATATGGCGACTTCGTAAAAGTCCAATATCTGATCCTGTGCGCGATTTCTCAGAATTTGCGGCTTACGCCTTGTAAACATGCACGTACGCCAAGTACTCTGCATTCTTCGAAATCGCACAGGCCTTGATCTTGAATTTTTTACAAAGCCGTCGGATCGCGACTTTTTACGAGTGCATCAACATACCATAGGGTAAATTTTCTTGACAAATTTCATCGTTGATAATAAGGGAAGTAGTTTGAATTTGCTTTTTTCCGCAGACTGGAAGACCGGTCTGCGCGATGTGAAGTAGAACGGATATGCAGGGTGCTGAAGTCCCTGCCGCAGGTATATGTCGGTGGCGGTGTTTTCGGGCGCCGCCGTCATCATCAAATGTCAGTCCCTGAAAGGAACGAATGGAAAATGCCTGACAAGAAGAATGGAAAAATCGCCTTTGCCGTGGCCGGGATATGCATCGTTTTGGC
>SLJY01000201.1 GCA_007134875.1 Desulfobacterales bacterium | reverse complement strand
CGGCCGGCGCATGAAAAAAACAAAGGAATCCTCCGCGATCTCCCCCAGGGCCCGCAGCAAATCATCCGGATTCCAGGCGGATGTGCTTTGAAGGATTTTCTTCCGGGCCAGAACGACTTTTTTAACACCGT
Organism: Desulfobacterales bacterium; assembly: GCA_007134875.1. Taxonomy (GTDB): domain Bacteria; phylum Desulfobacterota; class Desulfobacteria; order Desulfobacterales; family Desulfosalsimonadaceae; genus B1SED10-16. Next base: position 7,000 of record SLJY01000201.1, on the reverse strand, counting down.
TTTCCCGGAGCAGCCCCAGGGCTTCTTTCACCATTTCATGCCACCTTCGCCTGTCCGGAACCAGCGTTTCGGTGTAAGGCGGAATGGCAGGGGATCCGTGTGCCGTAGAAAGACCATCCGGTTGCTCATCCAGGCGCTGATCCAGGCGCATCAGGAGCTTTCGAACGGCATCGGCGCCGTCTTTCGCGCAGGTTTTGCCATCCGGATTACAGCGAGGCGCAAGGTTCAAAACAACCTTGGTGGATCCCGTGTCGTCAGCCCGCATTTCAATCACTGGCAAAACAAACCGGAAGCGGCCGAATGCGGACCATTCGGGAGAAGAATCGTCGCCAAAGAAACACCTTCCGCCGAAAAGGGCAAAACTCGGGTCATGATCCCAGAGGCGTGAAATTTCGCCGCCGGCCTGTTCCATGGCAAGCGGGTTTTCATCTCCGTCGAAGTCCATTGCACACCCGGCAGCGCCGATTTCATAGCGCTTGCGACGGTCGATGAAATAAAAGCTTTCCGTTTCCGGTATGGACAGCACAACGGAGGCTATATCCACCGATCCGGAGATCCGCTTTTCAATCCGGACCGGAAAAACGGGTTCTTTGGGACCCTGAGGCGAAACGTTCTCCCACCGGTCGAGATCCGCTTCAAAGTGTTTATAAAAAGAAAAATCCGTCACTATGAATACACAAAAACAAGTTCTTGATTGCCCGGCGTCGCTGTTCGAACAGCCGGTTTTGATTTCCGCGCAGCTTATCTCCTGCCTGCACTACAGAGAAAATTCAGTATCATGGCCGGACGCCGAAAACAAGCCCTACCCGACAAGCGTAATGTTTTGGTCGGTGAGACTCTCCAGGATACCTGCCGAAACACTGCCGATGAACCATCTCCGGACCGGCGTGATCCTCCGCCTCCCAAGAATCACGGAACCGTAGTTCCCGGAGTGGATCGCTTCGAGTATATCGTCTGCTACGATTGACTTCGGGGAGAGAGTGGTCAGCGGCGTCCCGGGATCCCATCCCAGGATATCCAGGATTTCGCTCCATCGCCGCATCACCTCATTTTTGGGACGGTCCGCCACATGAACGAATGAAAAATCGAATCGGGACTTCCGGTAATACGCATCGTTTATCACCCGCAGCAGCAGAAGCGACGAGCTGCTCAGATCGACCGGAACCAGCACGCGGTTGGGATTATGATGGGATCCGATAAAGGAGATGACGCCGGTCCGGTGCCGCTCCGCAAGCCGTCTGCGCCAGGACTTACCGGGCCGAAGCGCAAGGATCAAAACCCCGGAGTCGTTTTGCTCCGCGTCTTCCAATACAACGTCCTCCGGGTTGCCGTTCACATAACGCACGGCGCATTGGGCTTTACCGTGGGAAATGCCGCTCATTTCAGGAATCTTTTCCACCCACTGCCGGAACCCCTCGATTGCAGCGTCTCCGGGATCATCGCTTTGAGGATCCTTGAGAATCAAAAAACGGATGTGAAGATCCTCTTTTACCGGAAACAATCGCTCCCAGTTTTCCCGGACCACCGCCATGTCCTTCCTGCCGGAGATCACCACCAACCCGTTTATGAGGTTCCTGGACAGAATGCTGGTTTCAAGATCCACCCGGTCCTTTTTTGGATCAGGCCACCGTTCGCATGCGACCCCGGTATCCAGGACCACCCGCTTCAGGCAGGTATTGCAGTTGATGCAAACCGTTATCTTCGCCCCGGAGCGCGCCTTTTGCGGCCACCCGTGGTCCGCAAGCAGGGGCCTGGCCAGTCCGACCAGGTCGGCCCGGCCCTCCCTGAGAACCTTTTCCGCGACCCGGGGGGTAAAAACCCTCCCCGCGATGATCACCGGCCGATTCACCGCCTCCCGGATACGCGCGGCATCCCGCCCCAGGTGGGCGGGTCTTGCGGTAAGGCGCATGACATCCGGCTTGAACATGGAGGTATAGGTTCCGGCGCTTACCGAAAAGTAGGCCGCTCCAGCCTCCTCCAGGAGGCGTGCATGGGTTGAGGCTTCTTCCGGTTCCACGCCGCCCGGTACCCATTCCCGGACCATCAGCCGGAATCCCACCGGAAAGTCCGCAGGAAGCCGCTCCCTGACCTTCCCAAGCACCTCCAGGGGGAACCGGGCCCGTGCTTCCGGGCTTCCGCCGTACCCGAACGAAATCCGGTTCATGTATGCGGAAAAAAAGGAAGCCAGCAAATAGCCGGTTCCCCCGTGCAATTCAACCATGTCGAATCCTGCCTGCCAGGCACGGCGGGCGGCAGAAGCGAAGTCTTCCGTTATCCGCCCGCGTTCAGTCGGTTCAATGGCCTGCTGCCAGCGATAAACCATTTCCATAAGCTGTCGGGTCAAACCGAAGCGCTCCCGAATCGGGAAGGTTTCCATGAAGGCTCTGAGCGAGGAGATATCATGGGTGATGGTTGCCCCGCTCATTGGAGACGGAACCATCGGGCGGCCGTTTTTGGCAAAAGGACCGCCGTGATTGAGCTGAAGGCAGGAAAACGCGCCGGCCGTACGGATAGCGCGGGCCAGCAGGCCAAGCCCGGGAATAAACCGGTCGTCATCCACCCGGAGATTGCAGGCCGCACTCGCCCCGTCCCCGGAAACCGCTGCATTGCCGATTACGACCAGGGCCGCGCCGGACCGGGCAATGTTCCAGTAATGCTCGATCATAAACGGGCTCACCCGGCCGTCCGGATAAGCGTATCCCGTGTACAGGGGAAGGGCGACAATCCGGTTTTTCAGCCGGAAGGATCCGATGGGAAATGGTGTGAAAAGGTGCTCCAGCGTCACGATTCAACCCTGATTCATTATTTCACGGATCGCGCCGGCCAGTTTTTCCGGGCTTGGAAGATAAAAAGCCTCCAGGGGGGGGCTTGCCGGTACGGGAATGTCCGGACCGGTTACCCGGCGAAAGGGCGCCTTAAGCGATGAAAACGCCTTTTCCATGACGACAGCCGATATTTCGCCGGCAAAACCGCCCGTGCGGGTGGCTTCATGGCAAACCACCAGTCGGCCGGTCTTTTTCACAGAAGTCAGAATGGCTTCCTCATCAAGGGGAACCAGGGTCCGCAGGTCGACCACTTCCACGTCCGCGCCTTCGCCGGCCATCTGTTCCGCCGCAGCAAGGGCCGTATGCACCATCCGGGACCAGGCTACCACGGTGACGTCCTTTCCTTCCCGCTTGACATCCGCCTTGCCGATCGGAATCAGGGTATCGTCTTCGGGAACAGGCATAAAAGCGAAGTAGAGATTCATATCCTCGATGAAGATAACGGGGTTGTCATCGCGGATGGCGGACCTGAGCAACCCTTTGGCCTCGGCCGGCGTGGACGGCATCACGACTTTCAGTCCGGGGCTGTGGCAGACCCAGGCTTCCAGGTTATGGGAATGCTGGCAGCCGGCCCCGAACCCGGAGCCGCTTTTCATGCGAACGACCAGGGGAAACGCCGACTTGCCGCCGGAAAGATAGCGCAGCTTGGCCGCGTGGTTGACGATCATGTCCGATGCCAGTGTAAAAAACGGGTTGAACATGATTTCCACTACTGGCCGCATACCGGCCTCCGATGCCCCCACGGCAAGGCCCGCGATGGCCGCTTCGGATACCGGCGTGTCCCGCACCCGTTTTTCTCCGAATTCCTCAAGCAGACCGTGTGTCGGCATCAGGGGGGAGTCGTGGATGGAGACACCAACGCCCTCTCCTGCTATAAAAACGTTTGGATCCCGGGTCATCTCCTCCCGGAGCGCCTCGTTTACGGCTTGTCCCATTCCTGCTTCCTGCATGGCAATATCCTTTCATCAAGCTGTTAAAGCATTCAGCAATGATACGGTCTTTAACTCATGATTCTTCGGCCCACCTGGCATGCCGTTAAGCAAACACGTCCTCCAGGGCATCTTCGGGCTCCGGGTATGGACTGCTTTCAGCAAAACCAACCGCCGCCTCCACGGAGTCACGGATTTCGTCCTCCAGCCTGCCAAGCTGGTCCTGCGTAAGAATGCCTTCGGCGATCATATCTCCGGATAGTCGCGGTATGGGGCATTTTTCCATCCAGGCTGCGATTTCATCCTTTGGCTGGTAATGCTGGGGATCCTGCTCGCCGTGTCCGCGGCACCGATAGGTTCTGTATTCAATCAGCGTCGGCCCGCCGCCGGAAAGTGCAAGCTGCCTGGCCTCCCTTGCGGCATTAAAAACCGAGGCGGCATTATTTCCGTCCACCACGAAGCCCGGCATGCCGTACCCTGCGCCGCGGTCCGCGATGCTTTTGGAGCGCGTATGCTCCTCGAAGCGCTGGGCACCGGCATACACGTTGTTCTCGCAGACAAAGACCACCGGAAGCTGCCACAAGGCCGCCAGGTTCAGGGATTCGTGAAACGACCCTTCGTCTGCTGCTCCGTCGCCGAAAAAACAGACGGTTACAGCATCCTCACCCCGGTACTGCTGGGCGAAAGCCCGCCCGACGGCGATGGGGATGCCGCCGCCGACCACCGTGGTCGTGCACGGCGCATTGATCTCAGGCACCGCAATATGCAGGGTGCCGCTTTTCCCCTTGTTGTACCCGGTTTTCTTGCAGTAAATTTCGGCCATGAGCAGATTCGGGTCCGCGCCTTTCGCAAGCAGGTGATTGTGGCTGCGATGATTGGTGATGATCACATCACGGGGAGCCAGCGCCGCGCACACGCCCGAGCCGACGGCTTCCTGCCCCGTGGACAAAATCACCATCCCCGGGATCTTGCCTTCGATTTTGCATAATTCCGTGAGCTTTTCCGAAAACCGCCGCGATAGAATCATCGAACGCAGCATTTCCATTTTTTTTTCGCCGCTGATTTCCATAACGTCTCCTATAATATATTTAAATGAAATAGTCGAAAGTGAGTTTCGAACAAATGTCTGGAAAAATCAATAGGAATGCGAAGCGACTTGTTCGGAAAAAGGACTGGCAGGAAGATGGGGCAAGGCAGGCCCATTGCCGGCCGGATTCAAAACGAGTACCGGATACCCGTGCCGATAAAATTGGATCCGCCTTCGACGCCGCCGAAAACCCCGGCGGCCCCGGAACGATGGTGGAGGCGCACGAACTTGCTCCACCGCTCATGACGGGGAATCACAAATTCCAGCTCAACCATCAGGTAGTTGAGCAGTCGTGCGGATGTGCCCTCGTCCGGGTCACGGCGGGGTTCAATGGGGGGTGTTCGAAACGCATAGGAAAGCCCTTCCCCGAATGCAATGCGGGTATCGAGCCACCGGTCCCAAGGAAGATCCATCCACCTTGCGACGACAACGATGTTGGTCTCCAGGTGATCCTGCATGCCCGTGTGAAGCACGCCCTGGCCCTCCACGTCGAACCGGATCGAGCGCCAGCGGTGCGCGCTGTATCCGATCGCAGCAGCGACAAGGTAGGAGCCTCTGAATTCCGGGGAAAAGCGGGTGATAATGTCCATGAAACGATCGGGCGAGTTCTTTGCCCAATAGGCGGAGATGTAATAGCCGTCGTTCGCACCGGCCCCACCCTGCGGCACAGACATGCATAACAGAAAAGCGGCCAAAAAGGGCGCCGCGAAACGGAAAGAAAAAAAACGCATAAAACCCGTATGGTTATGAAAACGGCTCCGTTTTTCAGAACGTGGTCCGGAACCGAAACAGAGCCGTCTGCGGGATTATTGAACGATCCGCCAAATCGTTTGGCAGATCACTACCCTGAAAGCTTTTTGGCGATATCCGTCACGTGCCTGCCCTGGTAGCGAGCGATGGTCAACTCGTTTTCCGAGGGCTGCCGGCTGCCGTCCGTGTCGGCCAGAGTACTGGCGCCGTAAGGCGTCCCTCCTGTAATTTCCGCCATGTTAAGCAGCTGCTTGCAGGCATAGGGGACGCCCACGATGATCATACCCTGGTGGATCAGCGTATTGTGAAACGAAGTGATGGTGGTTTCCTGGCCGCCATGCTGGGTGGCCGTGGACGTGAAAACACTTCCAACCCTCCCAACCAGGGCGCCGCTCATCCAGTGTTTTCCGGTCTGATCCAGGAAATTCCGCATCTGGGCGCACATGTTTCCGAACCGGGTGGGCGTTCCGAAGATGATGGCATCATAGTCCGGCAGTTCATCCACCGTGGCAATCGGCGCCGCCTGGTCAAGCTTGGCCCCTGCACTGCGAGCAGCCTCCTCGGACATGATTTCAGGGACGCGCTTGACCACGACTTCCGCACCGCCTGCTTCCTTTGCGCCTTCGGCAACCGCCCCGGCCATGGTTTCAACGTGCCCGTACATGCTGTAATACAAAACCAGAATCTTGGCCATGGAATCATTCCTCCTTATAATTGAATATTAATTAAAGTATCCCCGAAATATAACGCTATATCCACGGCTATCAAATCATTCGATGATCTCGATTGTAATGCACGGCATTTAGGGGACGTTGTTAACTTATTAAGTTATTGCCCGTGATACGATGGATGCCCATCTTTTGAGGCAGTGAAATAAGTTAATAAGTTAACAACGTCCCCCTATTGTTGCCACGTAAAACCTCGCGATCTGACCGCTTTGAAAAATTCCATGATCAAGGCTTGCGCAATAAAAGCAATTCGGTATTGGTTAGCGTACATACAATTTTCCAGGGATTGGGCTATGGCGCAGACACAGCGCTTTTTACAAAATCGTCAAAAATGCTTGTATTTGAGTGAAAACCGGTTATATTGCCTCCACTTTTCATATACAGAACAAGAACCGGAGCAATCGCGTTGAACACAACACAGACAAATGACAACCTGAGAAACATCGCCATCATAGCCCACGTCGATCACGGTAAGACCACCCTGGTGGACGCCATGTTCCGGCAGAGCGGGCTTTTCCGCGAAAACCAGTCCGTGGAGGAGAGGCTCATGGATTCCATGGACCTGGAGCGGGAGCGGGGCATCACCATTGCAGCCAAAAACTGCTCGGTCATCTGGAACGGGGTGCGCATCAACATTATCGACACCCCCGGCCACGCCGATTTCGGAGGCGAGGTGGAGCG
>SLJY01000185.1 GCA_007134875.1 Desulfobacterales bacterium | reverse complement strand
GTATACGGAGGAAGACGAACAATACGATCTGGAGGTCTTTGACATTCTGATCAACGCACTGCCCGACGATCTGCAGGACGCATACAGGGGATACGGCGCTTCGTTCGTGGCCGGCTACGTTTCCCTAAACGAAGGGGATTTCGAATTTGCAGCAGAATGCCTTGAGAATGCAATGGAGGAAAATCCCGGGCCCAACCTGATTCCCCTGGAGCTTGCCACCGCGTATATTCATATGGGCCGGCAGGCGGATGCGATCAGCCTGCTGGAGCGTTTCATATCTCAAAGCCCGGAGCAGCCGAGGGCGTATCAGTTGCTGTGCGAGTTGTACTGGGAGAAACAGGATTTCGGGCAGGTGGATGCCCTTTTTTCCAGGGCCCCGGAAAAAACCCGGGACTCAAAACCCCTGCTGCTGCTCCTCGGCGAAAATCATTATCAGCAAAAAGATTATGCCGGAGCCGAATCGGTTTTTGAAAACCTGATCGAGCGCTACGGAAAGGACGAAATCGGCGGCCGGGCCCTTGCCAAGACGCTCGAAGCCGCCGGCAAAACGCAGGCCGCAAGGGATCTCTACGGCGAGGTCATCAACACGTGTCTTTCATGCGGCAGCCGCGCCGATCCCTTTCTCAAGCGCCGCTATGCGGAGCTTTGTTTCCAGGAAGGCGAGACTTCCACCAGGCTGTTGAAAATCTACCTTGACCTTGCCCAGGAGGATTCGGACAACCGGACGGTGTACTTCAACCGGATCGCCAGGATCCTTCATAGTCAGGGGGAAATCGAAGAAGCCCGGCGATACGAAATTCTCGCGCGGGATGCTGAAACCGCTTGATATCCACCTATTACTTCCCGGCACGGCACGTGACAACGACTTTCGCATGCAAACTGATCGAAGTAAACGGACTCGATACAGCCGGCTTCCGACGGTGGCTCTTCTTTCCGGGCATGCTGTTTTTGAGCGGAAAATCCTGGTGGGGCGACGGGCGCCCAAGACCGTATTCGCACGAGGGGATTGATTTGTGCCTGTTTGAGAACATCGATTCAAGGCGTCTGCGGCTCGATCCCCGGGTATTAATCCCTGCGGCGGACAACTGCCGGGTGGTCTCGGTCATTGACGATTTCATCGGCAAAACAATCATCTGTATCCCGAATGATGCGTCAGCCCCGATCGTTCTCTATGCACACGTCCTGCCCGCGGACGGCATTGCCCCGGGCGATGCCGTCCGGAAGGGCGAGTTGATTGCCCGCATCGCCCCTGCAGGACCGGAAAAACCCCCCCTGCCGCCGCACCTGCACGTAACCCTGCTGCAGGCCGGTTTCTTGTCCGATCCGGATCGCCTGAACTGGCATCGCCTGAACCGGCTGGACAGGGCCGCATTTATCGACCCGCTTTATGCCCTGGGTTTTGCTGAAAACGGGATGCAAATGGTCGATTTCGACCCGGTGACGGCTTTTTATGACGACTATGAACCGTTTGGCAGTCTCCTTTCCGGTAGTTGTACGAAAACGCCTTGAAATTGCTTTTGAGCTCTGATATTCATAGATGGACTGATTTCGGCGGCAAAATTCCTTTCTTTGCACAATCATGCAGAAATCACCATCTGCTTTGACCACAGGAGGATCGATGACGAAGGTCGGTATCGCCGGTGCAACCGGATACGCCGGTGCGGAACTGGTCAGGCTTCTTGCCGGGCATCCGGAAGTGGAATTAACGGTACTGACCTCCCGGCAGTGGGCCGGGACGCCCATCCATGAGATCTATCCGGCCTTTGCCGGCGTGGTGGACATGGTATGCGAGATCTATGACCCCGATGCGATGTGCGATCGGGCCGATATCGTCTTTACGGCCCTTCCCCATAAAATCCCCATGGAAATCGTGCCTGCTCTGGCGGCACGCGGAACCCGGGTGATTGACCTTTCCGCGGATTTTCGCTTTTCGGATCCGGCCGTTTACGAAACCGTCTACACGCGGCACACGGCCGGGGACCTGGCGGCTTCAGGCGTATATGGACTTTGTGAGGTCTACACCGAAGAAATCCGGAAAGCGGGTATTGTCGGCAATCCCGGGTGCTATCCCACGAGCGTTTTGCTCCCCCTGGCTCCGCTGCTGCATGAGAAGCTGATCGATCCAGCCACCATTATTGCCGATTCCAAGTCCGGGGTGAGTGGTGCGGGCCGTTCGCCGTCCGTTGCGTCGCTTTACAGCGAGATATCAGAATCCTTCAAGGCCTACAAGGTCGCATCCCACCGTCACGAGCCTGAAATGGAGTCGGTGCTGAGCCGCATCGCCAACGATCCCGTCGATATCACCTTCGTTCCCCACCTCGTGCCCATGAGTCGGGGAATGGAAACCACAATATATGCGGATCTTGCCGGAGACATTTCGGATGCGGACATCCATGCCTGCCTTTCCGGTTATTATAACGGCCGCCGGTTTATACGCCTATCCGATTCCGGACGACCGCCGGATACGCGCAACGTGCGGGGTACCAATTACTGCGATATCGCTTTTGTGGTGGACAGGAGCCGTCGCCGGCTGATTCTCATGTCGGTTATCGACAACCTGGTCAAAGGGGCGGCTGGGCAGGCGGTTCAGAATATGAATATCATGCTGCAAATACCCGAGCACACGGGGCTCGACCAGGCGCCGTACCCTTTATAGCGGTGCGCTTGGAGTGCACCCGCTGAAGGTTCCGGGAAGTTTCGGATCTCCGGGGAGGCAGCATCCCGGTTTTGTCGTAAACGCCTGCGGAGGCGTATTATGAATGGAACATGACTCAACACGCTGTTTAAAGGCTTTTTCAACACTATTAACAAAAAGGAGTTCAACATGACCGCAAAACTGATCAAGGGGACGGACATCCGCGAGGAGATCCTCGAGGAAATCGCAGCGGAAGTTAAGGAGATCAAGGACAAAAAGGGCGTTGTGCCCGGTCTTGTAACCATCTTGGTGGGCGAAGACCCGGCATCCATGTCCTACGTCACGCTCAAGATCAAGACGGCCGACCGCCTGGGTTTCAAGGAAATTCAGGAGAACCAGCCGACAACCATCTCCGAAGCGGATCTTCTGGCGCTCATCGACAAGTACAACAAGGATGATTCCATTCACGGGATCCTGGTCCAGCTCCCGCTGCCGGACCATATCGACGACAAGAAAATCCTCAATGCCATTGATCCGGATAAAGACGTCGACGGTTTTCATCCAGTCAACGTGGGCCGCCTCATGATCGGCGGATCCGAGGTCAAGTTCGCTCCCTGCACCCCTGCTGGCATCCAGGAAATGATCGTGCGCGCGGGTGTTGAAACCAGCGGCGCGGAAGTGGTCGTTGTCGGCCGCTCCAATATCGTTGGCAAGCCCATCGCCAACATGATGGTGCAGAAAGGCCCCGGCGCCAATGCCACAGTAACCATTGTGCACACCCGGACCAAGGACCTTGCATCCCACTGCAAGCGTGCGGATATCCTGATTGTTGCCGCGGGCGTTCCGGGCCTGGTGAAGCCGGAATGGATCAAGCCCGGCGCTTGCGTGATCGACGTGGGTGTTAACCGTGTGGGCGAGAAGGTCAGCGAGAAGACCGGCAAGAATGTCGCGATCCTGCGCGGCGATGTCGACTTCGATGCAGCCAAGGAAATCGCCGGCTCCATCACCCCGGTTCCCGGCGGTGTCGGCCCCATGACCATCACCATGCTCATGAAAAATACCCTCAGCTCCATGAAGTACAAACTCGGCATGATGTAGTATCCACCCGGTCCGGCCCCTTTTCCCGGGGCCGGACTCCGTCATCTATATTGACTCCTATCCTTTGTGCGACACCTCGCCGGGAGCTATCAGCACTCACAGTTGTGAGAGGGTAATCCCACGACCCTTTAAAATGATCCGATGGTGTTTTGGGGGGAAGAGGCGATACAGTTGACTGTTTCCAAGGTAGAGATTACAAACTGACAACCTGAAAGCAACAGTCCATAATGATGGGCTTCCTTCGTCAGCACATCCTATGCGCAGCGAGATCATGGGACAGCTCACCGGTATGCCCGGATTATCACGCTTGGCATTCATTACAGCCCCCAAGGCTGTAAACTGGCGTATTTTGGAGGCTGATCTTCCGGCCTTCTCATCGGAATCACTGGGCATAGTGCGTCTCCAGCTCCCGGAAGCGCTCGATTATTTCCTGGCGTTCCCGGCGCAGAAGTTCAACCAGCTCCGCGTTGTTCCAGAAAAACGTTCGCACGAGAATCTTGTTCCGATAGAGCAAAACATTTTTCCGGTAGCGAAGGGCCGCAAACCCGGTGGGAGGCAGGAGGGCTAAATATGCTATCGTCCATTTAAGCTCCATGCCGAATGAATACCATAACCAGAAACCGAAGCCGCCGTAGGTGAGTGTGAACGCCACCATGCCTATCCCGAAATAAGCGAACGTGCGGATCGCCTCGTCCTGGAAAAGGCGGGCCGTGTACTTCGTAAACAGGTACGGTAAAATGTTATGCACCAGTCCGAAGAGGGCCACGGGCGCCATGGCTATTGCATAGATTGTCATCCGCAGCCGGATAAGCCGTTCGCGCACCGGCTTGTCCAGTGATTCCTTCACGCTGCGGCTCAGACGGGTTTGAAGCAAATGGTCCTGAAAGCGATCAACCATCAGGCGCAGGGCTGAAACTGAAGACGGCTCATGGATTGCGGCCCGGGTGAGAACATCGGTCAGGTATTCCCGGCTTTGCAACCGGACCTCCAGATGCTCCGAACCGCTTTCCGTATCCGGCCGGTACCAGTCCAGCAGTTTCCAAATCAAACGTTTTATCCAGGGGCGGCGCTTCCGAAAGCGCCCACCCCGGCGCCCGGAATCTGCCGCAAGCGGTGAGAGACGGTATCCTATGGCATTGGACAGATCGTCGGCCAGCTCGCTGATCTGATTATTCTCGACATGCATGGCCTCTCGGCGCAAAGACGTCTGAAGGTCCGCCGTCATCCGTCCCACGGCGTCTTCCGGATTCTCCCGGTGAATATTGCCGTATTCGGCAGCATGAATCGGCCGACCAAAACGCAGGAGCACCGTAGACATGAAAAAACCGCGGCGCTCAAAGTTGAGCCCCACGGGAACAATTCTCAGGCCGAGCTGATAATTGTTCCGCGCCTCTGCACCCAGCGCAATCCTGGCACAACCCGTCCGCAAATTGAACACCTGCCCGATCGGTGAATTCCGCCCTTCCGGGAAAAGGCCCAGGCAGCCGCCTCGCTCAAACAGTTCGTATGCCTTTTCGAAAACAGCCACATTTCGTTTGCCGCTGGGTTCATCTTCGCCGGCACGGTAAACGGGAATGGCCCCGAGACGCCGCAGAATAGCTCCCAGCGCCCGATTGCGAAACAAGCCGCTTTTCACCAGGAAATGGATCTGTCGACGGGTCTGCATGGCCAGAAGGATCGCATCGAGAACAGACGCGGGATGATTGGCCGCCAGGATCACCGGCCCGGTTTCGGGAATGCGTTCCGGGTTAAGAGAGCGAACCTCAACAAAATAAAGGTGGCTGAAAATGTGAAACAGCCAGACAACTATACGGTATATATTCATGCGCTAATCACGGTGGCATCTTTATGGTTCAGGATTACATATCTTTTCCGTAATATAATACCGGTTGTGCAAGCACGTCAATTGATGCAATTGAATCGAGCGTTTGTTACAGGCCCTCCGCTCCGGCGATATTTCGTTATGTCTTGATTATGGGATTTTGCCTGATGATTGATTTTTTTTAACCGTTTCCAGGGAAATATTGCATGGGAACAAACTGAAAGCAGTCATGACATCCTCCGCAGACCTTGACGGGCAGGGGGGCAGTACATAATTTGCTGTTTATTCACCGGGCGTTTGGCCACCCCCCGATGATTTTCGCGGGAAAAACGGTTGTGATCGCCGGCGGATCTGATATAATTTTAACGTTATGAGCCCGTTTTGATGAAATTCAGGCGGTGCTGTTCAGGGATGCCGCAGGAAAATGACCGCGAAATGTCATTATTAAACGCCGGGAAGCCGCATCCGATAAATCAACTATATACGGTTTTGTAAACCAGGGAAAACGCAATACCATGAGTACAAGCTTAGCATCCAGTTTTTTGACCCGGATATTCGGCAGTAAAAACGACCGGGAACTGAAAAAACTCAATCCGATCGTCGAGGCCGTGGGCGAGCTCGAACCGAAAATGGAATCGATGAGCGACGATGAGCTTGCCGGGATGACCCCGGTCTTTAAAAGCCGCCTTGAAAAAGGGGAATCGCTCGAAGATCTGCTTCCGGAAGCTTTCGCCGTGGTGCGGGAGGCCTCCCGGCGCACGCTTGCCATGCGTCATTTCGATGTACAGATCCTGGGCGGCATTGTCCTGCACAATGGCAATATCGCGGAAATGAAAACCGGTGAAGGAAAGACGCTGGTCGCCACGCTTCCCCTCTACCTTAACGCCCTGGAGGGAAGAGGCGCCCACGTTGTGACGGTCAACGACTACCTCGCCCGGCGCGACGCCGAATGGATGGGAAAAATTTACAATTTTCTGGGACTTTCCGTGGGAACCATCGTGCACGGTATGGACGAGGAGTCCCGCAAACAGGCCTACAACTGCGATATCACCTACGGGACCAACAACGAATACGGTTTCGACTACCTGCGCGACAACATGAAGTTCAGCAAGGAGATGCTTGTTCAGCGGGAACTCCGCTATGCCATCGTCGACGAGGTCGACTCCATTCTGATCGACGAAGCCCGGACGCCGCTGATCATCTCCGGTCCTGCAGAAAAATCGACGGATCTGTATTATAAGGTCGACACCATCGTTCCGCATCTCAGTCCGGATACGCATTACACCGTGGATGAGAAGGCCCGCTCCGTGGCGCTTACTGAAGAAGGCGTTGCCCGCGTGGAGGCACTTCTTAACCTCGAAAACCTCTATGACAGCCGGAATATCGACGTCCTTCACCATGTCAACCAGGCCCTCAAAGCCTACGCCCTGTTCACCCGGGACGTGGACTATATCGTGAAGGAGGGCGAAGTGATCATCGTCGACGAGTTCACCGGCCGGCTCATGCCCGGAAGGCGATACAGCGAGGGACTGCACCAGGCCCTGGAAGCCAAGGAGAACGTTAGCATCGCCAATGAGAACCAGACGCTGGCCTCCATCACGTTCCAGAATTTTTTCCGCCTCTACGACAAGCTAAGCGGCATGACGGGAACCGCGGACACCGAGGCCGAGGAGTTCAAGTCCATCTATAATCTCGATGTCGTGGTGATCCCC
>SLJY01000162.1 GCA_007134875.1 Desulfobacterales bacterium | reverse complement strand
GCGAGCCTCATCAACCAGGTCATGCTGGAAGAATCGATTCTGGGCTGGAAGGAGTACGAGCTGGAGGTGATGCGGGACAGGCGCGACAACGTGGTGATCGTTTGCTCCATCGAGAACGTCGACCCCATGGGCGTCCATACCGGCGATTCCATCACCGTGGCCCCGGCGCAGACGCTTACTGACCGGGAATACCAGGTGATGCGCGATGCCTCCATCGCCATTTTGCGCGAGATCGGCGTGGAAACCGGCGGCTCCAACGTTCAGTTCGCGGTCAACCCGGAAAACGGCGAGATGATCGTGGTGGAAATGAACCCCCGGGTCTCGCGGAGCTCGGCGCTCGCATCCAAGGCGACCGGCTTTCCCATTGCCCGCATCGCAGCCAAGCTGGCCGTGGGATACACCCTGGACGAGATCACCAACGATATCACGGGCAAGACCGTGGCATCCTTCGAGCCGGCGCTGGACTACTGCGTGGTCAAGGTGCCGCGCTGGACCTTCGAGAAGTTTCCGGAGGCCGAAGACGTCCTGACCACTTCCATGCGGTCGGTGGGCGAGACCATGGCCATCGGCCGGACGTTTGCCGAAGCCTTCCAGAAGGGGCTGCGGTCCCTGGAAACCGGCCGGTTCGGGTTCGGCGCGGACGGCCGGGGGGAAGAGGAAGCGGGGGAGCAGTCGGAAGTGGGTTTTTCGGCATCTCAGGATGAAGGCGAACGATGGGAAAAGATCGGCAAGCCCACGTCGACCCGGATCTTTCACCTCCACCGGGCCCTGAAGCAAAAAATTCCAATGGATACACTATACGATCTTACGGGGATCGATCCCTGGTTTTTGCACCAGCTCCGGCGAATCGTCGACGTGGAGGAGGAAATCGAGACAGCCGGCGACGGTATTTCGCCTGCGCTGCTGGAAAGGGCAAAGCGGGCCGGGTTTTCCGATTTTCAGATCGGTCATCTCACGGGTACCGGCGCATCGCACATCCGGGATATGCGCCGGCGAAACGGCCCCCGTCCCGTCTATAAGCTGGTCGATACCTGCGCGGCGGAGTTTCCCGCGGCAACCCCCTATTACTACTCCACCTACGAGGAAGAAGACGAAGCAAGGCAAACGGAAACAAAAAAAATCATGATTCTGGGCGGCGGTCCCAACCGGATCGGCCAGGGGATCGAGTTCGACTACTGCTGCGTGCATGCATCGTTTGCACTGCGCGAGATGGGGGTCGAATCGATCATGGTCAATTCCAATCCCGAGACGGTGAGCACGGATTACGACACCTCGGACAAGCTTTATTTCGAGCCGCTCACCCATGAGGATGTTCTGCATATCGTGCAAAGCGAGCGCCCGGACGGCGTGATCGTCCAGTTCGGCGGGCAGACCCCGCTGAACCTGAGCATGTCCCTTGCGGCATCCGGCGTCCCGGTGATCGGGACGCATCCGGAAGACATCGCCCGGGCCGAGGACCGGAAGCATTTCCAGGCCATGCTGGCGCGCACGGGGCTCATGCAGCCGCCCAACGGGACGGCCCGTTCGGTAAAAGAGGCCATGGTTATAGCCGAAACCATCGGCTTTCCCGTGATCGTTCGGCCGTCGTACGTGCTGGGCGGGCGGGGGATGAAGATCGTCTACGGCGCCGATGAAATGGAGAAGTACACCCGACTTGCCATCGTGGCTTCGCCGGAGTACCCGGTGCTGATCGACAAGTTCCTGGAGGATGCCGTGGAAGTCGATGTGGATGCCGTATCCGATGGAAAAACCGTTGTGATCGGCGGCATCATGGAGCATATCGAGGCCGCCGGCGTTCACTCCGGGGATTCCGCATGCGTTTTGCCGCCGCGCTCGCTGGATGCGGAACGGCTTGATGCCATTATCGCGGCCACGAAAGCCATGGCAATGGAACTCAACGTTATCGGCCTGATGAACGTTCAATACGCGGTAAAAGGCGGCCAGCTTTACGTCCTGGAGGTCAATCCCCGGGCATCTCGCACGGTGCCGTTCGTGAGCAAGGCCACCGGCGTGCCGTTGGCAAAGATCGCCACCCGGGCCATGCTGGGGCAAAGCCTGGCGGAAGCGAGCCTGACGGAGTCGGTGATTCCGTCCCACGTGTCCGTGAAAGAGGCGGTGTTTCCCTTTGACCGGTTTCCGGACGTGGATACGCTTTTAGGCCCTGAGATGAAGTCCACCGGCGAGGTCATGGGGATCGACGACGATTTCGGCCGTGCCTATGCCAAGGCGCAGATCGCCGCAGGCCAGCACCTGCCTGCGTCCGGGGCTGTTTTTATTTCCGTGTCGGATGCGGATAAAAATGCCGTCCTCCCGGTGGCAAGGCAGTTTCGGGAGATGGGTTTCGATATTGTGGCAACGCGGGGAACGCAGGTATTTTTCGAGGAAAACGGGGTGGAATCGCGCGTTGTGAACAAGGTTTCCGCCGGGCGACCGCACGTGATCGACGCGGTCATGAACCGGCAGATCCAGTTCATGATCAACACGGGCGCGGGCGACCGCACCCGCCGTGACGGGTATATGATCCGCCGGGCGGCGCTTAAGTTCGCGATACCCTATGCAACGACCATCGCCGGGGCAAAGGCCATGTGCGACGGCATCCGCGCCATCAAGGAGAAGGCGCTTGATGTTCGGCCTCTCCAAGCATATCACTTTTCACGGAAAAAACTATGACAACATGCCTCCATTCCCCCGAGTCCCCCGACCGTCCCCGCGACGCCTGCGGTGTTTTCGGCATTCACCGGCATCCCGAAGCGGCACGGCTGACGTATTTCGGCCTGTACGCCCTCCAGCACAGGGGCCAGGAAAGCGCGGGTATCGCCACGGTGAAAAACGGGCGCATCGGCTGCCACAAGGCAATGGGCCTGGTGGCCGACGTGTTCGACGACCGGATCCTGGACGCCCTGGACGGAGAATGCAGCGCGATCGGCCATGTGCGGTATTCAACCACAGGGGGCTCCGTTCTGCTCAACGCCCAGCCCTTCGTGGTGCATCACGGTGGAAAATCCTACGGCGTGGCCCACAACGGCAACATCGTCAATTCCCACGCCCTCAAGCGCGAACTCGAAGCCGAAGGCTCCATTTTCCAGACCACCATGGACAGCGAGATCTTTCTGCACCTTTTCGTCAAGAACCTCAGATACGGGTTCGATGAGGCCCTGGTCAAGGCGGTGGGGCGGCTCCGGGGGGCGTTTTCCATGGTGCTGATGACCGGCCGCGGGGAGGTGGTGGGTATCAAGGACCCCCACGGGTTTCGCCCCCTCTGCCTGGGGCGCCTGAACGGTCAGTATATCCTGGCATCGGAAACCTGCGCGCTCGACCTTCTCCAGGCCGATCGGATCCGGGAGCTGGAGCCCGGAGAGATCGTCATTATCAACGACGACGGCATCCGCAGTCTTCTTCCCGCCAGGGCCGAAAGACGGATGTTCTGCATTTTCGAGCTGATCTACTTTTCCCGCCCGGACAGCACCATCTACGGAAAAAACGTCTACCTCACCCGAAAGGCCCACGGCCGGCGGTTGGCATTGGAGTCACACGTGGATGCGGATCTGGTCATGCCGTTTCCGGACTCGGGCAATTACGCGGCACTGGGGTATGCCGAGGCCTCGGGCATCCCGTTCGATCTCGGTATGATCCGCAACCACTACGTGGGGCGTACCTTCATCCAGCCGACCCAGACCATGCGGGATTTCGGAGTCCGCATGAAGCTCAACCCCGTCCGCGAACTGCTTGCCGGCAAGGAGATCATCATCATCGAGGATTCCATCATCCGGGGCACCACCGCAAGAACGCGCGTCAAGGCTCTTCGGGAGTTGGGGGTCAAAAAGATCCACATGCGCATTTCCTGTCCGCCCCACCGCCATCCCTGCCATTACGGGATCGATTTTTCCACCACCGGCGAACTGGTGGCTTCCGGTAAATCGGTCGCAGAACTGACGTCCTTTCTGGAGCTCGATTCGCTCTATTACCTGAGCCTGGAAGGCCTTTTGCAGGCCACGGGCCTGGAATCCCCGGAAGTTTCTTTTTGTAAGGCTTGCTTTGACGGGTGTTATCCGGTATCATTCGACGACAGCCTGTCCAAGAACTGCCTGGAAACCGGCAGCCCCTGATCTGTATCAGCCTCGTATCAGCCTCGTATCAGCCTCGTATCAGCCGGGGGGATACATTTTCCGGCTTCACATGGATTCCGTTTTCGGGAGGAATTTCGGGAGGAATTTGATGATCGAATCGAAGTATCTCAAGGACAATGTTCAGAATATCCAGCGCCTCATGTCGATTCCCGGGCTGAAGGATTTCGAGACCCGCAATCTCTCCAAGCTGCTCAGGTTGAGCAAGATCCGCGAGTACGAGGACGGCGAGACCATCATTCGCGAAGGGGACAATGACCCTTGGCTGTTTTTTCTGCTCTCCGGAAAAGTCAAAATCACCAAGCGGAGCGTACTGATCAGCCGACTGACCGAGGTGGGGGAAATCTTCGGCGAAATGCGCATCGTCGATTCCATGGCGCGATCGGCCACGGTTACCGCCGATGGACCGACCGTCTGCCTGTGCGTGGACACCTCCGCCCGCGGAAGGCTTTCCCGGACGGACGATCGCGATGAGCGCCTCGATTTTCTGCTTTTGCTCTACCGCATTTTCGCCGAATATATGTCCATCCGGCTCCGGACCACCAACGAAGAGTTGATTCGTTCGAAAAAGACGATCGAGGCGCTGCGCAAACAAAACGCCCGGTAATAATAGTCATGAAGCAGACCGTCTCCTTTACCCGAAACGCCGTCAACGTGTTTTTCCACATCCTCACCCGGTGCAATCTCCGGTGCCGGCACTGCTATATCAATCCGGCACAGCACGGAACGGCCGATCTGGACACGGAAACGATCATCGCCTGGCTTAAACTCTTTCATGATCCGGCCAAACGCTCCAATCTCATTTTCCTGGGCGGGGAGCCGACGCTCCACGAAGGTTTGGCCCGCTGTGTGAAAGCGGCGCGTTCGATCGGCTATGATTCGGTTACCATCGATACCAACGGTTACCTGTTTCACGATATCACGAAAAAGCTTTCCCCTTCGGAACTCGATGTATTCAGCTTCAGTCTCGACGGGGCAACCCGGGAAACCAACGACCTCATCCGGGGAAAGGGAAGCTATGACCGCTGCATTGCCGGCATCCGCGATGCCGTCTCCAGGGGTTTCGAGGCAAGCGTCATTTATACCGTGAGCAGCGAAAACGCCGGCGAACTGCCCCGGATGGTACCGCTTCTAGGGGCGCTTGGCGTAACCCGGTTTTTCATCCAGGTGATTGGGATCCGCGGGCGGTCCGCGGAAGAAGCGCATGCATCGCCGGAGAACCCCCTGCAGCTGACCCGCGAGCGTTGGCTGGAACTGGTCCCGCCGGTGGCCCGCCAAGCTGCCGAAGCCGGCATCCGGACCATCTACCCCAGGGTGTTCCTGGAAAAAGGCGAGCCATTCGAGTGCGCCGGAAATGTTGCGGAAAACTACTTTATCTTTCCCAACGGCCGCGTATACCGGTGCCCCCTGTGCGAGGACTATCCCCTGCACGCTTTTGCCATCCGCGAAAACCGCCTGGTGCGCACCGGCAAAATCAACGAATCCGACCTGTTTTCCCTTACCATTCCCGAAGGCTGCGTCATCAACAAGCTGGTCCAGGACGGCAACATCGAATACGACTCCGCCGGCCGCCCCCTCTACCGCATCGCCTGTTGCCTTTTAAAAGACGAAGAGACACCATAAAATTAGGGGACGTCCTTAACTTATTAACTTATTATCAGGAATAAGTTAATAAGTTAAGGACGTCCCCTGATTTTAGATGTTGAACCGGAAGTTGATGATGTCGCCGTCGCGGACCGTGTAGGTTTTTCCTTCCAGGCGGAAGGTGCCGGCCTTTTTGGCGGCCGCCGTGGAACCGGCGGCGACTTGGTCTTCGTAGGAAATGGTTTCCGCGCGGATGAAGCCCTTCTGGATGTCCGTGTGGATTTTTCCGGCCGCTTCCAGGGCGGAAAGGCCCTTTTTGGCGGTCCAGGCGCGAACCTCGTCTTCGCCCACCGTGAAAAAGGAAATCAGTCCCATGGTTTCGTAGGACGTGCGGATCACCCGGTCGGTGGCCGGCGCGGCAATATTGAACTCCTCCAGGAGTTCGGCCGCCTCTTCCGGGCTCATCCGGGCCAGTTCATGTTCCAGCTTTCCCCGGATGATCATGCAGGTCTCCCCGGCAAATGCCTTCGTCTGCGTTTCCGCAGGCAGGGATTCGTCCTCGTCGGCATTGTTGAACAATACCAGCACCGGCTTTGCCGAGAGCAGGGAATAGCCCCGTAGAATCCTGGATTCAGCAAGCTCCGGGAAGCGCCGGACGGGGGTTTCGGCATCCAGCGCCTCTTTGCACCGCGCCAGCAGTTCACGCTCCTCCCGGTCGATCGACTTGCCGCGCTTTGCGTCGGCTTCCATGCGCTCCTGGCGTTTTTCCACGGTGGAAAGATCGGTGAGGATCAGTTCCTGCTGGATGGCAGTAAAATCGGCGGCCGGTGCGGGCACGTCAAACCCCATGTTCGAGTGGTTCCGGATCACGATGATAAGCGCGTCAGCGTCCCGGATGGATGTCACCCACGTAAGATCCGTACCGGCCTCTTTTTTGCCGTCCTTCTTCCCGGGCAGGAGGTATTCCACCTGGGCGTAGATGGTTTTTTCCGGTTTGAACATGTCGGAGAGCGCATCGATGCGTTCGTCCGGCACGTGGATGGTGCCAAATCGGGTTTCATTTTTTTTCCCGGGGCCCGTGAAATCCCGTGTGAGGGCTTCGAAAACGGTTGTTTTTCCGGCTCCGGGGCCTCCGATGATGCCAAGCTTCATGAGGGGTGCGCCTGCTTTTCGTTGTCAATGCCGAATAGTCGGCAGGTATTGTTCCAGATGGTTTCCGCAAGGTTTCCGGGATTGGTTTGGCGGGCTTCCGCCACGGAAAGCAGAACGGAGCGGACAAAGGCCGGTTCGTTTCTTTTGGCATGGCGTTTTTCCGGCTCCGGGGTCAGGTAGGGGGCGTCGGTTTCCACGAGGATGCGGTCTTCGGGTATTGTCGCTATCAATCGGCGAAGCTTTGCCGCGCGTTTTTTTATGGTGACGATGCCGGTGATGCCGATATGCAGACCCATCTCCAGGTACTTTTCCATTTCACCCTGTGTGCCGGAGAAGCAGTGGACAACGCCGGACTGCCCCGGCTTCATGTGGGTTGCAAGGATTTCACGGAAGCGGCCCTCACTGTCTCTTTCATGGAAGATCAGCGGAAGGCCCAGCTCGCCTGCCATCTCGATCTGCCGGGCAAAGCAGCGTTCCTGGTCTTCGCGCGGCGAAAACATCCGGTTGAAATCAAGACCGGTCTCCCCCCATGCCTTTACGGTTTCATGGGCGGCCAGGCTGCGAAGCGTATCGAGTGTCCTGTCGCTGCAGTGCGATGCATCGTGGGGATGCACCCCGACCGATGCATGGCATTCCGGGTAGGCGTCTGCGATCTCCAATGCATCGCGCGAGGTCTTTTCGGTGATGCCCACGATCATGATGCCCTGCACGCCGGCCTGCCGGGCCCGTTCCATGACCGCATCCATCTCGTTTTGATATCCCTTGTCATTTAAGTGGCAATGACTGTCAAACAATCTCATCGGGTTTTTTCTCCTTTGTGTTGCACCCTCCTTATCACCTGCCGATGGTGCAATCAAGCAATAATGACGGCGGCTAAAGGCGGTTAAAGCTGGGAAAATGGAAATCACCGAAGCAGCGGAGTTAAAGGAGACGATGCAAAATGATTGAAACGGTTTATATTATGGGTGCAGGAAAAACAATTGAAAAAAAACAGGGAGGTATTCTATGACGACACCCGGTGAACTGTTCAAGGAAGGCGACTGCCTGCTGGTCATCGACGTGCAGAATGACTTCTGCCCGGGCGGCAGGCTGGCCATAGATGACGGCGATGCCGTCGTGCCCGTGATGAACCGCTACATCGATGCGGCATTGAAACAAAACATCCCGGTGTATCTCTCCAGGGACTGGCACCCGGCGGGTCATGTGAGTTTCGCCGAAGCCGGGGGGCAGTGGCCGCCCCACTGCGTCCAGGATACCCACGGGGCGAAGTTCCACCCGGATTTGAAGGTTCCTGAAAGCGCCATGGTGATAACCAAGGGCGTGCGCTTCGACAAGGACCAGAATTCGGCCTTTGATGAAACCGGGCTTGCAGATAAACTGAAAAATGACGGTATCCGGCGGGTCGTCGTGGGCGGCCTGGCCCTGGATGTGTGCGTGCTGGCAACGGTTCAGGATGCGCTCTCCGAGGGGTTTTCCGCGGTGGTGTCGCTTTCCGGAACCCGGCCGGTGACCCCCGAGGGCGGCGGCGCTGCCATTGAAAAAATGAAGGCCGCCGGCGCGGAAGTCATACCGGATTAGCCGGCTGCAAATGATGCAGAAGGGGCCCATGGCCGGATCCGATGGAATGGTCCGCGGACATTTCGATCAGGCGGTGGGTAAACCGGACCGCTTCCGCAAAGGCTTCCTCCGGGGAATGGTTTTTAGCCAGAAAGGCCGCCATTGCCGATGAGAAGGTGCAGCCCGTGCCATGGGTGTTTTTCGTCCGGATGTGGGGGTTGGTCCGGCTGATCTGTCGGAGGGATCCCTTCTCCCGGAACAAAAGCGTGTCGGTGACCGTGCCGTCGGGGTTTGGGCGGTGCCCTCCCTTGAGGATAATGCCTGTGAGATTCGGAAACCGCCCCATTACCGCCATGCCGGCTTCGGCGATATCATCGGCCGGTTTCCCAAAGAGTACTTCCAACTCATAGAGGTTGGGGGTTACATAGTCGCTTTCCGGCAAAATGGTTTCCATCAGCGCATCCACCGCGTCCCGGTCAACGAGCCGTCCGCCGGATGTGGCCACCATCACGGGATCGCAAACCACCGTCCGACCGGTTAGGAACGGGGCCACCGCCCTGCATACCGGCCGGCCCGGGAGCATGCCGAGCTTGACGGTATCGATGCGGATATCGGAGAAAACGGAATCGAGCTGGGCCGTAACAAAGTCGGCGGCTACGGGTTTCGCGGCGGCCACGGCCACGGTATTCTGGGCCGTGAGGCCCGCAATGGCCGCGGCGCCGTATACGCCCGTTGCCATGAAGGTTTTTAAATCCGCCTGGATGCCGGCCCCGCCCGACGGGTCGGAGCCGGCGATCGACAAGACGGTGGGAATGTCCGCTGCCTGTTTCATTTCCATTGGTATGTTTCCGTTTTGTTGTCCATATCGCGTATATCCGCTATCGGTGCGTCTTGTCCTGTTTTTCAGCGATCTTGATATAGTCGTAGAGGGCCGGCTGGGTGCAGACCTCATAATATTTCCGGCCGGTGGGGCGCAAGGGGGAAAGATCTTCCGGGGAAACGAGGTAAACATCCTCTTCCCGGATGATAATCCGCTGGTAGTTGCCCGATGCGGTCGGAAATTTACCGGTATACAGGATCAGCGGCGTTTTCCGGATCTCCGGGATCACGGTTTCAACGCGTTTGAGATAGATTTCGTCGAAGAGTTTGTCGAATCCGTCCGCTGACAGTTCGATGCCCATCACGTTGTACCGGAGCACCGGGGAGGAAAAGAGTTCGGCCCCGGTTAGCTTTGTCGTGTCGAGCTGGTAGACGTAGAGATTGAATGGGCGATGAGCGTTGGAAAACCTTCTGCGAAGCGGATGATCGCACCGGGAAAGTATATCGGCCTCGTTGATGGCAGGCGAGATCATGATGGGGTTCTCGCCGTCGTAAAAGAATGTGGGGGCGGTGGGCGAAAAGCTGATCCCGAGGCCCAGGTCCAACCGGGGAAGGCTGTTTTTCCGGTTTTTGTGGTTGAGCCGCTTGACTACCAGCAGGATGTTTGCGGCCAGGCCGCATGCGCGGGCAACGCCATACCAACGCTCGGCATCCCCTTCGTGCTCGAACACGGAGAGAATCACCGCATCCCCTTCCACAAATACTTTTTCAGCACTGAAAACGGTTATGAGATGGTTGATCGGCTCGAAAAAGTTCAGGCTGAAGTTGGTTGCCGGGTTCATGCCTTTCTCCTTCATCTCCCCGATGATTTCCGTAGATCCCCGAACATCCGCCTTGAGCACCGCGTGGTTGATCACGGGGCGTTTTTTCTCTTTTTGCTCCCGGGGGAGGATGAATTCGTAGAGCGTGTGGTTCTCCCTGGACAGCCGGAGGTCCTTTTTCTCCTCCAGCAGGTTGATGCAGTCGGCGGTTTCCCGGTAGAGGTTGCTGTTGGAGAGATCCCGGTGATACCGTGCAAAATCGCTTAAAAACCGGATCATCCGCAGGCGCCTTTTTCCCCGGGACATCCATCGGATGCGGCCCGCGGTCCGCTTCAGATCCTTCATGGACGGCGGTTTTTCGGAATAGGATTTGAACCGGGCGATCTTGCGGGCAACATTTTTCTGGGCCTTCGGGTAGGCGGCATATCGCAGCACATCCTGGGGCATAAGCGGCGGGCAGCAGGCTTTGACGGCCTCTTCGATTTCATAGGCCGCAAGGATTCCCGGAAGGAAGGCTTCCCTGGATAGGGTTTTGTATAGCCGCCGTGCCAGTTTCTTTTGCACCCTGGCTTTTGTCCTGAGGGCATTGCACTCGTCCCGGGGGGCACCGGATTTTCTTTTTTCCCCAAGAAGCTGGTACGTCTCCGGGTAATTAAAGAGGGTGTCCATGTTTTCCGGGGATTTCATCAGCCGCCCGGCGATGGTGTCATAGGTGGACGATTCCGGGCTTCCGTGGTTGTGATAGTCGTATGCCCGGGCCTGTGCCTCGGCCATGGTCTGTTCACCGGCCAGCAGGGAGCTGAAAAAGGTGCCAAGAACCGTGCGGATGGCATGGTACTGCAGGGCGTCCTCCCCCCGGTGCCCCAGGAGCACGTAGTGGGTCATCATGAAAAAATCCTCGGGGTGAAACGCCGTGTATAAAATGGGGTTGTCGAAAAACGCCCCGGGAAGGAGCCATTCTTCTCCGAAATTCAGTGCGCGCAGTTCGTCGACGTCTTTTCTGGATTCATTGAAACAGGAAAAAAGCTCCGCGCAGACCTCTCTCGTGATCATGTTGCGCCGCCGGGTAATTTCCCGGACTTCTTCGCGAAGCTTGAGATGGGACTCAGACCGGCGAGATACCTCCTGTTTTCGGACCACGCTTTTGAAATGCTGAAATGCCGCGTCGATACGGTGGTTGACCCGTTCCAGGAGAAGTTTGACGATCGATACCTGGCAGAGATAGTCGATCTGCACTTCCCGGAGGGTTTTTGCGCGGTTGACCGCCTCTGTCATGAGTTTCCGGCAGAGATCCCTGAAAAGGGAGATTTCGCGGTGCCGGTTTTCCTTCGGAATGGTCATCAACGGCTTGGAGGCCCGGGCGTGCCGGATGATCATCTGAAGGATGACCTGATCGCTAAGTTTTACGAATTCCGGGCTGATTAATACGTCGTAGCGGAGGTTGTCGATCCCCAGGCGGAGTCTTTCCAGGGGGATCTCGGCCGAATAGGGCGAAATCTCAAGCCTGTCTTCAATGGTGTATGCGGTTGCGGATGGATCCATGCGGTGTAGGCGGCCCGTTTTCGTGTCAGTAAGTGTGCTCGTCGCCGGGGAAAGCCCCTTCCCGGACCTCCCGGATAAAGGATTCGATGCCCTGCATTGCATCATTCCGGAGCGCCGCGTATTGTTTGACGAATTTCGGAACGTGGCCGGCATTGAGACCCAGTATGTCGTGAAGGACCAGGACCTGCCCGTCGCAGTCCCGGCCCGCACCGATCCCGATGGTGGGGATTTTCAGGGCGGACGTGATGCTTTTGGCGATTTCGCCGGGTATTCCCTCCAGAACCACGGAAAACGCCCCGGCCGATTCCGCCGCCTCGGCATCCAGCAAAAGCCGCTCCTCGTTTCGCTGGACCCGGTATCCGCCAAGCTGGTGAACAGACTGCGGGGTCAGCCCGATATGAGCCTGGACAGGAATGCCGGCATCGGTCATGGCCTTGATCCGGTCCACCACGGCGGCCCCGCCTTCGAGCTTGACTGCGGCGGCGCCGGATTCCTTTAAAAAACGGCCGGCATTGTACACCGCTTCCGAAAGGGATACCTGGTAGGATAAAAAAGGCATGTCTCCGACGACCAAGGCTCTTTTGGCGCCGCGGGCAACGATTCCGGTGTGATAGATCATTTCGTCCATGGTGACCCCCAGCGTACTGGCGCCCCCCTGGACGACCATGCCCAGCGAATCCCCGACCAGCAGAACATCGACGCCCGCTTCGTCGGCGATTCGGGCGAAGGGATAATCGTACGCGGTAAGGGTTACAATCCGTGTCTGCTTCTGTTTCATGTCCATCAGGGTTTTGATGGTTACCGCCTGGGGCATTATCCTTCTCCTTGGCAAGCATTGTGGTCAACAGTGACGGCTTCGTACTATAATTTATTGTTTTTATTATGTCCGGGCGTTGGTGTCAAGCTGAACATAAGTATTGACTAAACGGCGTCTATTCCATATAAGGCAGAATGCATACGGTTATCCGGTATACTCCCAACGGCCCGGTACGCCGGGGGTAAGTCGGGGCCGGAAGCCACATGAAACCAGACGATGATGCAATCGCAACAAGTTCAGGATCAGGGCTTTTGCAATACCGGAGAATGCATCGTTCCCGGTGTATGTGAAATTCATCGGGGATTGCTCACAAGTTCAGGTACCGAGTACCGGTCAAATCGACAAAGGATACAGCCAGTATATAATCATGATACAGCTTGTAAGAGGATTCAAGGATATTTTGCCCGAAGAGGCGACGGTATGGCAATATATCGAGCAAATCGCCAGGGATCATTTCGGGTCGTTCGGGTTTAATGAAATCCGTCCGCCGGTGCTCGAGCAGGCGGCGCTCTTCCGGCGCAGCATCGGGGAGCATACGGATATCGTGGAAAAGGAGATGTATACCTTTCCCGGAAGCAAGGGGAACCTGCTGACCCTGCGGCCGGAGGCCACGGCGTCCGTGGTCCGCGCATACATTCAGCACAAACTGTATGCATCGGACCCTGTTCAGAAGCTCTACACCATCGGGCCGATGTTCCGGAAGGAGCGGCCCCAGAAAGGACGTTACCGGCAGTTTCACCAGATAAATGCCGAAGTCTTCGGCATTGAATCCCCGTACATGGATGCGCACCTGATTTTTATGCTTTTAAGCTTTTTCGGAAAGCTGGCCGTCGATCCCCTTCGGGTGCACCTGAATTCCCTGGGATGCCCGGAGTGCCGGAAACCCTACAAGGAAGCGATTACGGCCGCGCTCTCCGAGCGCGCGGAACTACTCTGCACGGACTGCGTCCGGCGGCTGGATAAAAATCCGCTGCGCCTTCTGGACTGCAAGGTCCCGGGTTGCCGGGAAGAGGTTGCCCATACCCCGGGGATGGTCGATTTTCTGTGCGATGGATGCCAGGCCCATTTCGAAACGGTAAAATCCGGCCTGGCGGCCATGGGGGTGGTTTTTCAGGTGGATCCCCGACTGGTCCGGGGACTCGATTACTACACCCGGACCGCCTTCGAGATACAAACCGACGAACTCGGTGCCCAGAGCGCCATTGCGGGCGGCGGGCGTTATGACGGTTTGGTGGAGCAGTTAGGCGGTCCGTCCATGCCGGCCATCGGCTTTGCCGTCGGCACGGACCGGTTGGCGGAGTTGATCCTGTCCCGACAGGATCCGGGCCTCCGGCGTCCGGAGATCTTTTTCGCCGCCATGGGTGAGGCGGCCTGGCGGAAATCCTTCGAATGGGCCTGCGCCCTTTCGGCGCGGGGCATCCGCGTGGAAATCGATTTTTCCGAGCGGAGTCTCAAGGCCCTGATGCGCCGGGCGGACCGCCTCCGGGCGCAATATGTTCTGATCGTGGGGGACCGCGAGCTTTCGGAAAATACGGCAACCCTCCGGCATATGGCAAGCAGCCGGCAGATCGCCGTGCCGGCCGATGGCCTGGTGAAGGCCGTCATGGTCGAACTCAGGTCGGAATCGCAACAATGACGGCTTCGTAAAAAGTCCAATATCTGCGTTACGCGCGATTTCTCAGAATTTCACGTACGACAAGCACCCTGCATTCTCCGAAATCGCCGAAACCTTGATCCTGGACTTTTTACAAAGCCGTCAGATCAAGACTTTTACGAGTGTATCATCAACATGACACCTAAACTGTTTAGGTGATAACAAAATAAGCCGGGGATCAAAGGAGAGGAGCCAGTGACGGATCAGTTGGGAGACATGCGCCGGACGGGACATTGCAATGAATTGAGCAAAAAAGATTTGGGCGCCCGCGTGGTGCTGATGGGCTGGGTGCAGCGCAGAAGAGATCACGGAGGCGTGATTTTCGTTGATTTGCGCGATAGGGAGGGGATCACACAGGTGGTGTTCAACCCGGTGCACAACCCGGAAGTCCATGAAAAAGCCCATTCCATAAGAAACGAGTACGTGATCGCCGTTTCCGGACGCGTGGAGGAACGACCCGAAGGAATGCTCAATCCGAATCTCGCCACCGGCGGTATCGAGGTGCTGGTCGATGAGCTGAAGATACTCAACCGGGCCGCCACCCCGCCTTTCATGATCGAGGATGAAGCCGACGCCAGCGAAAATGTCCGGCTTAAAAACCGTCATATCGACCTTCGCCGCCCGAAGCTCCAGAATCATATCATCCGGCGCCACAAGGCGGCCGAAGCGGCGCGTACCTTTCTCAACCGGCACGGTTTTCTGGATATCGAAACGCCCTTTCTGACCCGTTCCACGCCCGAGGGCGCCCGGGATTACCTGGTGCCAAGCCGTATGAGCCCGGGCTCCTTTTACGCGCTTCCGCAGTCGCCCCAGCTTTTCAAGCAATTGCTGATGGTATCGGGTTTCGATCGGTATTACCAGGTCGTCCGGTGTTTCCGGGACGAGGATCTGCGGGCGGACCGGCAGCCCGAGTTTACCCAGATCGACATCGAGATGTCCTTCGTGGGCGAGGAGGATGTCATGGCGGTTGCAGAGGAGCTTGTGGCGGAAATTTTCGAAAAGGCCGGCCCGGGCCCCGTTCAGACCCCGTTTGCACGGATGACTTACGCCGAGGCAATCGACCGGTACGGGTTGGACCGCCCGGATACTCGCTTCGGCCTGGAGCTGCAAGATATAAGCGATATCGTCGGGAATTCCGGCTTCAAGCTTTTTGCCGATGCCGTGGGGAAGGGGGGCGTCGTCAAGGCGATCAACGCAAAGGGATGCGCGGGATTCACCCGGAAGGAGATCGACGATTTCACCGACTTCGTGGCCGTCTACCGGGCCCGGGGCCTGGCTTGGATACGGGTCCGGGAGGACGATTGGCAGTCCCCCATCACCAAGTTTTTCACCGAAGACGAAAAGCGCGCCATGGCCGAACGCCTGAACATGCAGCCCGGCGATCTGGTCTTTTTCGGTGCGGACAACGCCCGGGTGGTCAACGAGTCCCTGGGCTACCTGCGGGTTCATCTGGGCCGGAAGCTGGGGCTCATCGACGACAGTTTCTACCGGTTCGTCTGGATCACGGATTTCCCCCTGATGGAATACGACGATGCGGAAAAGCGCTACCAGGCCCTGCATCATCCGTTCACGGCCCCGGCCGAAAAGGACATCGATGTGCTGGAATCCGATCCCGCCGCCGTTTCGTCCCGGGCCTACGACCTGGTCCTCAACGGTTCGGAAATCGGCGGCGGTTCCATCCGTATCCACGACAAGGACCTTCAGGTCCGCATCCTTGAAACGCTTGGCATGGGACCGGCGGAATACCAAGATAAATTCGGATTTCTTCTTTCCGCCCTGGAATCCGGCGCGCCGCCCCACGGCGGCATCGCGTTCGGTTTCGACCGCCTGATGGCCATCCTGTGTTGCGCGCAGTCCATCCGGGAGGTCATCGCGTTTCCCAAGACCCAGAAAGGGAGCTGCCTGCTCACCGAAGCACCTTCCGGCGCGGCCAAAGAGCAGCTTCTGGAACTTGGCCTCAGGATAATGCGCGGCGAAGAAAAATAATCCGATCTATTGACAATTTTGCTTGACAATTTTATGATACCCAATTAAAAAGACAGTCCTTGAGCAGGTAACCCTGCTTTTTGTTCCCCAGTAGCTCAGTTGGCAGAGCAGGTGGCTGTTAACCACCGCGTCCGTGGTTCGAGTCCGCGCTGGGGAGCCAGCATAACCCCGGGTCTGGTACCCGGTTTATATATATACGACCCCATGAAATGATCCGTTTCATGGGGTTTTTTTATGGCGCCGGAACACGGGATAAAGCCGGATCGCTTTTTGCGGATGCATCAACCACCTGCTCCCGTATAAAGACGAATCTGTTCAAGGGCGCAGGCCCGCATCCTGTTTTTACACCTTGCTTTTCACCTTGTAATCTTTTATAATGGTATATTCATACAATCCGCCTGCAAGCTAGGGGGATGGTTATTTTTGACTCTGTTATAAACCCTGACCTTCAGTATCGGGGAAAAAGGGCGTTTCTTTCCACTTTACGGGGAAATGCCTTTTTTCGTTTCAACCCGTTGAAGAATTTTTGTAAGAAAGGATCGTATCATGAATATTTATGTGGGAAACCTGTCCTATACAATGACCGGCGAGGACTTGCGGGCGATGTTCGCCGAGTTTGGCGAGGTGGAGGAAGCCAAGATCATAATGGATAATTATGCCAACCGGTCCAAGGGATTTGGTTTTGTGGAAATGCCGTCCAACTCGGAGGCCGATCAGGCCATCAAGGCGCTTAACGGCAAGGCGATCGACGGTCGCAATATCAAGGTCAACCCGGCGGATTCTGGAAAGAAGAAAAAGAAGAAAACATCCTTCCGGCGGCGATAATCAGCCGTAATAGAGCCGGTCTTCCAGGCGCATGAATCCCCGCACGGCCCGGGCGACACCTTAGGAGACCGGCTCCGGCGGCCATGGCAGCATCTTCCGCCCAACGAAAAACATCCGCGTCCGTTCGGTATCACGGCCCGTGAGAAGCTCTGCAATGGTGCGGCCGTTCATGGTGGTCATGGATACGCCGTGGCCGATGCACCCCGTGAAAAAAACCGCCCGCCGGTCTCCTCCGAGATACCCGATGACCGGGGCCGCATTCGCTGTCACCGAGACTGGTCCGCCCCACTGGTGGGTGAATCCGGAGCTCTCCAACTTTGGTCAAACCGAAAAGGGTCATGGAAAAACCGCCGTTCCGGCCGGAGGCGCCGTATCCGGAGATATCGGATTCAAGTACCCGGACATCCATTGCCGGTTCGGCCATCTTGAGGTGATGCCCGGTGGAAAGCCCCGTATACCCGCCGCCGATGATGACCACATCCGCTTTTTCATCCCTGTGCGGGGCCGGGTTGGGTGTGATGTCGTGGGGGAGGGTCTCAAGCCGCCAGTTTTTTTCGCGGTAATCGCTCATCGGGATACCTTCCTGAACGCTATGCGGGTTGATATTGGGGGATCTTCCTTTATTGATCCATGAATCGGCCCGCCGATTCAACCGGAGAGTGCCTCTGCAACGGGGTTGTTTCCGGATTCATCGCACCCTGAAAACTCGCCTTCGCCCGGGCATTCAGTGTGTCTGGCTTGTCTTTCACCCCAAGCTGGCACACCTCCTCCCAATGTTGATTGAGGGTAATCGCCCGACCCGCCAAAATGCGTCAATTGATAGGCTTTGGTGGTGTAGCAAATAGCGAGCGTGACAATCCGGGCACATAATGGGCTTCAGGGTTGAAATATCGCCCGATATGCCCCAAAAATAATATCCCCCGGGGATGCAATGTATAAATGGACGATTCCTACTGTCGTCACCCTGGATTGTTTGAGCGGAGCCGAAGGCAAAGCGGGTTTCCTTTCCCGGGGCTATTTTTTTCTTCCCCATACTGCATACACGGGGTCGGATTGCATTTTTTCAGGGTAATAGCGGTCGGATTCCGGCCGGTCCCACCCCCTTGCGGAGCAGGTGGATAGCTCCGTGAACGTCCCGGATCGCAGGTAGTATTCCATGATCAACCCCATACGCTCGAATTCGTGGAGTTCCGTCCAGAGGCGGATGGTTTTGGTGGGAAACCAGCGGTTGGAAAAGGTGTTGATAAATATGCCGCCGGGCCTGAGCGTTCTTGCCGTTTCCCGGAACACCGCCACGGGATGGATGAGATACTCCACTGATGCGGTGCACAGGACCGCGTCAAAGGCTCCGTCCGAAAAAGGCAGCCGGGGGTCGCGGTTCAGGTCATGGACCACAAAGTCGTTCAACTGTGGGTTTTCTTCCATTTCTTCGGCGTTCATTCCCAGCCCGGTCATGTGTTTCGGGGCCGCATCCGCAGGAACATGGGATCGCCAGGAACTCATGAGATCGAGCACCGACATGCCGGGAGAGAGGATCCCGGCATAGCGTTCCCCGATGGTTTGAATCGCACGGTCGTCCAAGTGGGTTACGAGGCGGGCGTTGCTGTAAAACGCCGCATCATCGGCCTCGTCCGCGCGTAAAAACGCCCCGTCATAAAAAAAATCCGTGGGTTTGCCGTCGAAACGGGCCTGCATACCCGGTCCCGAAGCAATCGATTCGGCAAGTTCCCGGCTCTGGCCTCCCCGGTCGAAGGGTTTCCGGTATACGCCGTGAACCAGGGCCGTAAGCTGGATGTCATGGGCCGCAAGCGGATGGTTCAAATCCACACGAACCGTTTCATCATCCACACCGATGCACCGGACGGGCGCCATGTTCTGAGGAAAGACGTTGGGGATGCCGCGCAGAATTCCCTTGGGGTAGAACCGGCCAAAGGCAGGGCGCGTTGCCTGTTCGTTGAAGTCGCCCCGCTTCACGCAGTACCGGTTTCCGGGGTCGAATGGCGGAAGCAGTTCGCCCGGGGAAAAGGAAAAGGACAGGCAGTCGCCCGATCTTGCACCCCAAAGCCCCTTTCGGATTTTTTCCGGGAGCAGGTCCCGCCAGAAATTCGCCATGAGCAAAACCGTGTCGGTGTGCTTTCCTTCCGGGCTTTGCCACCCGATGCAAAATTCGATATCCGCAAGGCAGTCTTCATCGATTGGATTGATGGGTGTATGAAGCGACGTATGCATTATTTCTTCCTTGTCAAAAACGTCTCGATCGGATCACGTCTATCGGATTACGACCCGGGTGATTTCCCGTGTCCAGCTGTCCACGATGCCAAAGCCCGGTTCGATATCTTTTCCCATGACATCGCCGGGATTGAAAAGGACGGTTTCGCCGATACGATCCTGGTAGTGCTGATGGGAATGGCCGAAAAAGACCATGTCGTATTTTCCGGTGGCGGCCAACCCTTCCGCAAGGGGGCCGTCATGTACGAAGGCGATTTTGAGGCCGTCCAGCTCTATCCGCCCCCAGTGGCCGTGGATGGTGATCCGGCCGCCGCTTTCAAGGGCCGTGCGGGTCAGCAGGAACGCATCGCCGTCGTTGTTGCCAAAGACGATATGCACGGGCATTTCCGCTTTTTCCAGAATTTTGATCATGAAAGGGGCTATGATATCGCCGCAGTGGATAATGGCGGCGCAGTTTTCTGCGCAGATGATTTCAATGGCTTTGCGCAGGTTGTCCATGTGATCGTGTGTGTCGCTCATGACTGCGAATTTCATGGTGCCGCCTCCTCGGCATTTTTTCGCCGGATTGCCGATGCTCCCATGGATCCCAATAGTCTGTGGTGATCCCAGGGGTTTTCCGGTATCTGGATATATAATGGGTTCTTTCCGTAAGCTGTTTTTGCGAAATCGGCCTGCTGTGATCAGAACCGGTATTCAAGCCGTATGCGGTTCATTGACCATCAATGTTTCCGCCCTGGGCCCTGACGGCCTGGTAGGGTCCCGATAGGAGAGCCTATCCCATGGCCTTACGAACAAAACATAAGAGCAGGCAAAGCAAATGCAATCGCCTTGGGTTTTTGGCCATCTGTCTGGTCATGGCCATATGGCTGATCCTGGTCCCTTTCCAGGTGTCCTTGCGGGTGGAGGGGCGAAGCCGGTCCGAAAACGGATTGCCATTGTAGCCAGATTCGCCCTGTAAAGCGAGCCGGTCGTTTAAAACGTGTAGCCGATCGTGAAATGATAGGCCCCCGGGCTTTCCCCTTCCTTGCGGTCGAGTTTCCATCCGTGCATCAGGCCGATGGGACCGATGGGCGTGTGGTAGCGCAGCCCGATGCCGGCACTGGAGCGCCACTCGCTCGATCCTTCGTCACGCAACGCTTCCCGGATGCTTCCGGTATCGTAAAAGGTTGCCAGCTCGAAGTTCCGGCCGATGTTGTAGCGCGCCTCGATGGTGCCCATGAGGGATACGAGGCCGCCCACGGGATCCCGGTTTTCATCCACGCGCAGCCGGTTTTCGGAAAATCCGCGCACGTTCATGGTGCCGCCCAGGTAAAAAAGCTGGTCGTCCGGTATATCGTCTTTTTCCCCATATGGGTCGATGTAGCCCACCTGCCCCATGATGGCAAAGGTGAGCCGGCGGGAGGGTGTATAATAGTAGCGCGTGTTGAGCCGGTATTTGAAAAAGTTGTCCAGGTCGTTGTCGAGCCCCCTTGAGATGCCGACGGATGCCGAGGCACGGATGCCACGGGTCGGGCGCACGAAGGAGTCGGTGCTGTCGTAGGTGATCCCCGGGGTGGTCACCAGGACAGTGCGGGAGCGGTACTGGTCTTCATCTTCCAGGTCGATGGGGGTGTCGTCCGTTCTGTATTGGTCCCTGTGGTCGTAGAGAAACCCGAGGCTCGCGGAGATTCTGGGCGTCAGCGGGCGCGAGAAGCCAATTGTCGCACCGGTGCTCCGGACGCCGAAATTCTTGTTGAGCTCTTCGATTTTTTCGGTATACACGGCGGCATCCGCCACGATCCCGGTGTTGAACAGGTTGGGCTCGGTGTAACCGATCTCCCCCTTGTACCCGATCATGCTCAGCTCGCCGCCGGCACGCAGCTCCTTGTTACGCCCCAGGAGGTTGATGGTGCCGACCCCGGTGTTGAAATAAAAGAGCCTGGATGTGTCATAGCCGGTTGCAAACTGGAAGAAATACGGTTTTTTTTCATTGACCGTGGTCAGCAGGGTCACGCGGTCGGCCTCTTCCTCCAGGCCGATGGTCTGGAATCTGGCGTTTTGAATCGCGTTGATGTTGCGGATGTTGCGCTGGGCCTCCAGCATCGAGGAAAGCGAAAAGGGTTCGTTCCGGGACAGCCGGGCCGGGCGGCTAAGCGTTTTGTCCCGGGTAATGAAATTGCCGATGAAAAGCATCTCCCCCATTTCCACGTAGGGTCCCTGATCCACGCGGTAAACCAGTTCCGCCTCGGTTTCATCCCGGCTCATGGTGGTCCCGGTTTCCACCCGGACGTGGGGATAGCCTTGCTCGGAAATTCTTGCCGCAAGGCGGCTTCTGCCGTCCTGGATGCGGTGCTCCCGGTAGACGTCTCCCGGCCTCACGGGCAGACTTCTCAGGGCGTCATCTTCATCAAAAACGTCAAGCCCTTCGATGCGGATATCCGAAATTTCCGTCCGCGGGCCCTCCCGGACATTGATCCGTACGTCGACCAGCAGGATGTTTTCTTCATCCGCCCTTCGCGTTTCGATGGACGGCTCGACGATAGGGGAGAGATACCCCCGCTGCCGGTAGACAGATCGTATCGCGGCCGCATCCTCGTTCAGGGTTGCCGGATTATACTGGCCGGCATGAAAGAAACGGGGCGGTGTGGTGAGCATCTGGTCCTTGATTCGGTTCGTGGAAAGATCCCGGTTTCCTTCGATTTCCACGG
Organism: Desulfobacterales bacterium; assembly: GCA_007134875.1. Taxonomy (GTDB): domain Bacteria; phylum Desulfobacterota; class Desulfobacteria; order Desulfobacterales; family Desulfosalsimonadaceae; genus B1SED10-16. The sequence continues at coordinate 2,085 of SLJY01000162.1, read as the reverse complement.
AATCGACGATATAGCGGGCGCCTTCGTCAATAGAGATCGTAATGTCCCGGTGCGGGCCCCCGTCGCGTTCAACGATTTCATCCGTGCGGCGGATGCGTACATCAAGATATCCGGCTTCCCGGTAGCGGCTTTCAAGGTTGCGGATGCTTCTGCGCAGCCCGAAATCGTTGATGTTGCCTTCCTCGTAAATGGTCAGCTCCCGCAGCAGGCTCCGGGTACTGAACGCATCGTTTCCCGTTATCGTAACATCATAGCGGGGGCCTTCCGTGATGTGAAAGTCGATCCTCGCTCTGGCCCGCTCTTCGTCGAGGCGGACGTCCGCCTCGACGCGCGCTTCGCAGAAACCGCTGCTCCAGTAAAGCCTGCGGATCGTTTCCGTGTCTTCCTTGAGCTTTTCGTTGATCAAGCGTTTGGCGCCGCCGATCAAAAGGGATGACTGCCAGGTGCTGAGACGGAAAAGGACGCGGGCACCGGAAAAGTGTTCGTTTCCCCGGGCCCGCACGCGGGTGATTTCGTAGTAGGATCCCCGGTCGATATCCACATAGGCGACATAATGCCCGTCTTTCGGGTCGCGTTGGGCACGGATGGATACGTCCGGGTCGATGTATCCTTCTGCCTGATACAGCTCGCGGATATAGGCGGCTTGATCGTCCAAAACACCGGCTCTGTATGCATCGCCCGTGTAGATTGTCATGACATCCGTGACTTCGTCCTCGAGTAGGGGGAAGTTTCCGGATATTTTGACATCCTTGATCCTGGCAAAGGGCTTGAGGCGGAACACCATGGTAAGCGGCGGGTCCGTCCAGTCGGGATCGGGGATCTCAATGGCCTCGAACAGCCGCGAACGGTTCAGGGCGCTGACGCTTTGGGAAAAGCGGGCATCGGAAAAGGGCTCGCCCTCTTTCAGGAAAATCAGGTTCCTGGCGATTCTTTCCCACCGGTCTTCGTCTCTTTCATCTACAACGACAATCTCGATTTCGATCCGCTCGATGATGAGATCCGTGATGTCGTCGCCGGTGCCGTGCTCCGGAATTGTTTGCTCCGCGGGCAACTCCACGGCCGTTGCAGCCGCCTGGAGCGAAAAAAGAAACATGGCTGCGGCCGCGACGATGCAGGCGGCGCGTTTGCCCGACCGGTGGGTATGACTCCGGGTAAAGCGATTGAACATGGAAGTCCTTTATCTGAATTCAAGCCGGAACTGCATTTCACTGCCAAATGTTCCGGCGCTGTCCTGGAAGGCGCTCATGGACAAATATTCCAGCAGTCGGTAAATGGCTGTCCGCTGTTGGACGGTTTCGCCGCCTTTCCTTTCCAGGCCGTAGGTCACGGTCAGACGCCGGGAAAGTTCCTTGCCGAGGGTTACCCTGATCGAGTCGTCCGCTTCGGTTCCGGCATCGTTTTGCCGGTATTCCACTTCGAAGATGTCCAGCCCGGTCCCCGCGCGCACATCCTCTTCCAGTCTTCCCGCCAGGAGGTTGATGAGCATCTGTTCAGGAGACGGTCCGGACGGTCCGCTACCTTCCGCAAACTCCCGGGTGGTCTGGCCGAGAAGCAGCAGCGAGAGAATGTCGGCGTGCTCTTCGGGCGGGTTGGACGTGAGCCTGAAGTCAAGCTCTTCGGGGGTGCCGGATATTTCCAGGAGAATGGTCCACCTGCGGACTTCGGAAATGGCCCGGATGTCGATATCCGGTGAAATCCGGTAGGGATCGACGAAGTCGATGATGCCCCGGGCAATTTCAAACTCGATGTTCTGGTAGGAAACCGTTCCCTGTGCCACTTCGGCCCGCCCGGTGAGCCGCGGCCGACTCAGGGTGCCGTTCATGCGCAATTCGGGCCGCAGGGTCATCAGGGCAAGGTTGTTGTCCACCATGAGCGGCCGACGAAAACTGGTTTCAACATCCAGATTCAGGTTGCGCAGGTAGGGGACATCGAGATCCGGGGGCTCTGCCGCCACGGGTGCGGCGCGCCGCCGTCGGGTGACCTCTCCGATCAGATCGATCTCCACGTCCCGGTAATACAGGCCGTCGAGCAGGATGACCGTTCCGGACAGCGTGGTATTGTCCGGATGGCCGCTGAAGGTGAGAT
>SLJY01000186.1 GCA_007134875.1 Desulfobacterales bacterium | reverse complement strand
CCGGAAAAAATCGATTTCTCCATCTCCGAGATCGTGGAAAAACTGGAAACGCTCTTTGCGCACCGTGTATCGGAAAAAAACATCCGCCTGGATTTTTTCATATCCAAGGACATCCCGCAAACGCTGATCGGCGATCCGCTTCGCATCGGCCAGGTATTGACGAACCTGGTCGGCAATGCGTTCAAGTTCACCCAAAGCGGGCGGATCACCATCGGCGCGAAGTGCATCCGGCGCGAAAGCCCGGTGGCCAGACTGCGGTTTTACGTCTCGGACACCGGAACGGGAATCAGCGAGACCCACATCACCAAGCTGTTCGACGCCTTCACCCAGGCGGACAGCTCGGTCTCCCGCCTCTACGGCGGAACGGGACTGGGCCTTGCCATCTGCAAGGGAATCGTTGAAATCATGAACGGCAGGCTCTGGGCAAAAAACAACCCGGACCGGGGGGCCTCCTTTTTCTTCGAGGTGGAAACCAGATACCGTGAAAACAGCACCCCTTCCAGGCAATGGAAACCGGGAAAAAGCCGCCCGGCGCCCATATATGGCCCTGTCGAAAGAAAATCCGGCACGCCGGGCTTGCGGCTGCTGTTTGTGGACGACAATGCCATCAACCGGGAAGTCACCCCTGGAATCCTTGAAAAATCGGGATACCGGGTCGACACGGCCCCCGACGGCCGGAAAGCGGTCGAAATGGCAAGACGAATACGCTATGATGCCGTGCTGATGGACGTGCAGATGCCCGGCATGGACGGGTTTCAAACCGCTCGGGTCATGCGGCGGATTCCAGGCAACCGGGATCTCGTGATTGTTGCCATGACGGCCTACGCAATGAAAGGCTACCGGAAACAATGCCGGGATGCCGGCATGACCGACTACATTCCCAAACCCGTGGAAATGAACCGGCTGCACCAGATCCTGCAACGACGCGGAAAGCCCGCAGACGATGCCCTTCAGGTAGTGCGCTAAGCCGGATAGAAAACCGAACCTGCCTGTTTCGTAAAAAAAATCCCCCCCACGGACACCGGGGAAAATAATATAACATATCGAATTTTAATTTTATTAAAAATACAGAAATCCAGACTATGGATGCTGCACGAAAACGTATTTTATTAAAATATTATTGCATATTCGTTTACTTTTTGATAATGGAACATTCCTAATATAAAATTTAACTTATCATTTTAATACAACAAATAAAACTTTCAGCTAACAATGCGAATTGTGATTAGTAAACCAATAAGAATTTGACTATCAACCATTATTAACCCATAAATGACGGATTCAGACATGGAAAAAGAAAACAAAAAAAAGACCAGCAGCGAACTGATCGTTGACGTGCTGCGAACCGGAAGGGAACTGAAACTCGCCGAAATCACGGAACTCATGAGCCAGTACGCCGGAAAACCAATCCGCATCCAGAATGTTTCCAGCACCATCGCAAAGCTGAGCGACAGCACCAAGACGGAACTGGGTCATTTTATCAGCAGGCAGAAATCCAAAAGAGGATATCTCTACAAACTGGCGGATGAAGCCCTGGAATTGACGCCGGAAGAAACGTACGGACTGGCCCGCAAGGTGGGCAAAAACCGGTTTACGCTCAAGGAAGCCCTGGAGCGGGTTCCCACCCTTGGAAAATACGTCAGTGAAAACGATCTGAAAACAACGCCCGAAACCAGGCTCCGGAAAAAAAAACGCGATATGGTCGGCGAAAGGGAGAAAAAACCGTCCGGCTCCGAACCAACGGGCGGCAGCGGGCAGGACGACGCGGTGCCATTCGTGGGGGTTCAGCTGGCCAATGCGTTGGAACAACTGAAAGACGGCACGATCAATGTCAATGTAAACGTCAACATTCGCCTGATCGGATAAGACATAGACCGAGCGGGCTCCAATCCTGTTGCGCTCGGCTCAGGATGTAATAATTGGTGCCGGGTGCTGGCGGTAGGCCGACAGCGCCCGGCACCAACTCCTGGATGGCGGGCCTCCGGAAGGAAACCGCTTTTTAAAACCCCAGTCCGAACAGGTCCTTTTGACGGCCAACAATATTTTCCCGCACCGCACGGATAAAACCATCCCGATCAACGCCGTGACGCACGGCGCCGTCAAGCGTCCGGACGGCAAGCGTTACAGCCTCCTTCTCCTTGCCCCCCACGGTGACGATCAGGGGGATCTGCAGCAGCTGCGACTCGCGGACCTTACGGTTGAGACTTTCCGTGCGGTCATCCACCCGGGTCCGCAGCCCGGCTGCGGCAAACGAGGCCGCGACCTCCTTTGCATAGGGAACCAAATCGTCGTTGATGGGCAGTATGACAGCCTGAACGGGGGCGAGCCACAGGGGGAAGCGGCCGGCATAATGCTCGACCAGAATGCCGAAGAAGCGCTCGATGGAGCCGTAGACCACCCGGTGGATCATCACCGGCCGGTGCTTTTCATTGTCCTCTCCCACGTAGGAAAGATCGAAGCGCTCGGGCAGCGACATGTCGAGTTGAATGGTTCCGCACTGCCATGTCCGGCCGATGGCATCCCGGATGTGAATGTCGATTTTCGGGCCGTAAAAAGCTCCGTCCCCCTCGTTGACCCGGTAATCGGCGCCGTAGGATTCCAGAGCGCCCTTCAGCCCGCTTGTGGCCTGCTCCCACTGCGAATCACTGCCGATCGATTTTTCCGGCCGGGTGGATAGCTCCAGGTGGAACCCAAGTCCGAACGTCGAATACATGCGTTTCACGAGCCTCAGAACGCCCAGGATTTCTTCTTCGATCATGGAAGGCGTCATGAAAATGTGCGCATCATCCTGGTGGAACGCGCGCACGCGGAAAAGGCCCGAGAGCACACCGGACAGCTCGTGGCGATGCACCAGTCCGATTTCCGCCGCCCGGATGGGCAGGTCCTTGTAGGAATGACGCCTCCGCCGGAACAAAAGCATCCCGCCTGGGCAGTTCATCGGCTTGATGGCCGACTCCGTCTCATCGATTGTGACGGTGTACATGTTCTCCCGGTAATTCTGCCAGTGGCCGCTTTGCTCCCAGAGGGACCGGTTCAGTATGAGCGGCGTCTTGGTTTCCGTGTATCCCGAGACCCGGTGCTCCTCGCGCCAGTAGTCGATCAGGGCGTTCCACATTTCCATGCCGGAAGGGTGGAAAAACGCCATCCCGGGTGCCTGGTCGCTGAAGGAAAACAGATCGAGGGCCGCGCCGATCTTCCGGTGATCACGCTTTTTCGCCTCCTCGAGAAAGTTGAGGTATGCCTTGAGGTTCTTCTTGTCAAAAAAGGCGGTCCCGTAGATGCGCTGGAGCTGGGGGCGGGCAGGGTCCCCGCGCCAGTAGGCGCCGGAAACTTTCATGAGCTTGAACGCCTTGATGTAGCCCGTATCCGGCACATGGGGGCCGCGGCACAAATCGGTGAACGCCCCCTGGCAATAAAAGGATATGCTTCCTTCTTCCAGCTCATGGATGATCTCCTGCTTGTACGGATCATTTTTGTAGAAATCGAGCGCCTCCGACTTCGTCACCACCCGGCGCGTGACCGGCAGCTTCTCCTGGATGATCCGCTTCATCTCGGCTTCTATTTTCGGGAAATCCTCCTCGGAGACGGGCGGCATGTCAAAGTCGTAATAAAACCCGTCCTTGATAACGGGCCCGATGGTCAGAATCGCCTCCGGATAAAGATTGCATACGGCCTGGGCCATGACATGGGCCGCTGTATGCCGGAGCACCTCCAGCCCCTCGGGATCTTTTTTGGTAATAAAGCGCACCGATGCATCGTTTTCCACCACATGGCGCATGTCCGTCATTTTTCCGTCGACTTCCATGGCCACGCAGTTTCCGGCAAATCCTTCCGAAATCGAAGCGGCAATCCGAAATCCGTCCACGGGCCCGTCAAAGTGTTTCCGGGATCCGTCCGGCAGTGTAATATTGATCATTGACTGTCCATCCACACTATTTATTATATAAATTGAAAACCCGGCATCACGCCGGCGTTGCCCCTTTTGTGACTGCAGACAACCGGGGTTTGCAAAAGAAGCCGGAAGGGTGAAAAGCATCGGACGCGCGGTGTCCGGACTGTTTCGATCAACTTGCAAAACCCGGTATTTACTTTTTTTCCGGTACACGTTATGTAAGCAACTTGCCGGCGTCGGTCAAGAAAAAACTCCTTCTTTCCCGCTCCGGCATTCCAACGGCGGCCCGTTATGCCGCCGCGATACCAAGACACGAACGGAGCCCAATGGTTACGGAAACAGCACAATATATCACGACAGAATACGCATTGAAAAACGCGGCCGCCGTGCTTCAGGCCACCCCCGTGGTGGCGGTGGATCTGGAGGCGGACTCCATGCACCATTTCGAGGAAAAAGTGTGCCTGATCCAGCTGGCGACGGACTCGGCCTGCTTCATTGCGGACCCCCTGGCCATAGGGGATATAAGCCCGCTGGCCCCGTTGTTTTCCGACAGGAATATCGTCAAGGTCCTTCACGGGGCCGATTACGACGTGCGAAGCCTGTACCGGGACTTTGACATCCGGATTGACAACCTGTTCGATACCGAGGTGGCATGCCGTTTCCTGGGATACCCCCACTCCAGCCTGGAAGCCGTTGTCAAGCGCCATTTCGACGTGGATCTTGACAAGAAATTCCAGAAAAAGGACTGGTCCGTGCGGCCGCTGCCGCAGGAAATGATCGACTATGCGGCGGACGACGTGCGCTACCTGGTGGATCTCTACCATGAACTGACAACCGCGCTTTCGGAAAAGGGGCGCCTCCGGTGGCTCCATGAAACCTGCGACGCGTTGCGCAGTCAGCGGCCCGGAGAAACGGACGGCACCGACCGGCCGCTTTTCATGGCAATAAAAGGAGCGGGCCGACTCGATCCGAGATCCCTGGCCGTCCTGGAAAATCTGGCCGTCTTCCGCAGGGAGGCGGCCCGGAAAAAGGACCGCCCCCCGTACAAGATCATGAACAACAGCACCCTTATCGCACTGGCACGGGAGAAACCGGACGATGCCGAACATCTTGGCAAAACCCGGATTTTGAGCAAAAAACAGTTCGGCATGTACGCCGGACAGATTCTTCGCGCAATCGGCGACGGACTGGCACTTGCCGACGATGAGCTGCCCCGCTACCCGAAAAACAACAGCAGCCCGCCTTCTAAGGCGGTCACACGAAGAATCAGCGCGCTGAAGAGATGGCGGGAAAAAACGGCCGCACACCTTGAAATGGATCCGGCCATGCTCATCAACAATGCGGCGATCGCCCAGGTAGCCAAATTGAACCCGGCCAGCATCGGCGATCTGAAGGACGTGTACCTGCTCAAGAACTGGCAGATCGATGCCTTCGGCGACCAGTGGATCGAAACGCTGTCTTCTGCGAGAGAATAAAATGGAGCCTGTTTTTTTCAGCGCCGCGGACGGCATCCGGCTTGAAGGGTTGTTCCGGGGAGACGAAAACCAGCCCGGGGCGGTGATCACCCACCCCCATCCCCTGTACGGCGGGACAATGAACAACTACGTGGTCGAAGCCGTGGACTCGGCGCTCCGGGAAAAGGGATACGCCACCCTGCGGTTCAATTTCAGAGGTGTTGGCAGAAGCGACGGCCGTTACGGAGCCGGCATCGACGAAGCCGAAGACTTGAAGGGAGCCCTTGCATACCTTCAAAACAGAGGTATTACACCGGCGATCCTCGCCGGATATTCATTCGGCACCCGGGTGTGCGCCAACGTACCGGCGGATATGCAGCCGGCGGCGATGGTCATGATCGCCCCGCCGGTGGCAATGATGGATTTTACGGATCTGCAGGAACTTTTATCCCTGAAGCTGATCATAACGGGCGAAAACGACGAACTCGCCCCGCCCGGACAGATCAGACAATACATCGCCCGGTGGAATCCGGAGGCCGCACTTGAAATCATCGAAGGCGAGGACCATTTCTTCGGCAGGAGCATCCCGGAACTGAAACAAATTCTCTACAGGATCTTTTAGCCCCATGGATCATACAACCCTGCTATATGAAGTCAGCCGGGCCCTCAGCAGGCAGGCGGAGCTCAGAAAAACGCTCTACGACGTGCTAGACCTGCTGGCATCGAACATGAACATGATCCGGGGGATGATTACCATCTTCAATCCCCTGCGGGAAGAAATCAACATCGAAGTGGCTCACGGAATACCCAAAAGCGCCATCCAGAAGGGCGTCTACAAGCTGGGAGAAGGGATCACCGGCCAGGTGATCCAGGAAGGGCAGGCTGTTTCCATTGCCCGGATCAGTGAGTCGGAACGGTTTCTCAACCGCACGGGAACCCGGAGGAACAAGGATGACAACGAAATATCCTTTTTCTGCGTGCCGATTAAAAATCAACAGCAGGTGATCGGTGCGCTGAGCGTGGACAGGCCCTACGACAGCACCTACCCCCTGGCGGAAGGCGAAAAACTCCTTTCCGTTGTCGCCGCCATGATCGCCACGAAAGTCATCCACCTCGAACGGATGCAGCGGGAAAAGGAAAGGCTGGAGGCTGAAAACGAACGCCTTCGCCTGGAGCTGGAAAAAAAATACCACATCAAGAACATCGTGGGCAACTCCAACAAAATGCGGGAAGTCTACCAGATGATCTCCCAGGTGGCCGGAAGCAACGCCACCGTTCTCATCCGGGGGGAATCCGGCACCGGAAAGGAACTCGTGGCCAATGCCATCCACTACAACAGCCGCCGCTCAAACCACCCGTTCATCAAGGTCAACTGTGCGGCCCTGCCCGCCAATCTCATCGAAAGCGAGCTGTTCGGGCATGAGAAAGGGGCGTTTACCGGCGCCATCCACAAAAAGCCCGGCAAGTTCGAGTTGGCGGACAAAGGCACCCTGTTTCTCGACGAAATCGGATCCGTGACCATCGATGTACAGGCAAAGCTGCTGCGCGTGCTCCAGGAAAAAGAGTTCGAAAGAGTGGGCGGCACCCGGACCCTCCCTGCCGACGTCCGCATCATCGCCGCAACGAACAAGAATTTGGAGGAGGCGGTGACCGCAGAGGAATTCAGAAGCGATCTCTATTACCGGATCAATGTTTTTCCCATATACATGCCGCCTCTCAGGGAGCGGAAAACCGACATCCTCTTCCTGGCGGATCATTTTCTGGAAAAATACGCCCGGGAAAACGCCAAAACGATCCTGCGATTTTCCACGCCTGCCATCGATATGCTGATGACCTATCACTGGCCGGGCAACGTCCGGGAGCTGGAAAACTGTATCGAACGGGCGGTGCTTTTGTGCGAGGATAAGGTGATCCACGGTTACCACCTCCCCCCCACCCTTCAGACCGCGGGGGAATCGGCGTCGATGCCGGCGCAGACCCTGGAAGGGGCCGTGGAGAAACTCGAAAAGGAAATGATCATCGACGCCCTCAAGCAGACCCGGGGCAACATTTCCGCCGCATCGAAGATGCTCGGATCAACGATCCGAAAAATTTCCTACAAGGCTGAAAAGTACGGAATCATCCCCCGAAGATACCAGTGACGCCGGGAACCTATAGCGCGCTTTTTCCCCGTTCCCCCGTCCGGATACGGACAGCGTCCATCATGTCGTGGATAAAAATCTTTCCATCCCCGATTTTACCGGTATACGCGGTTTTCACGACCGTATCGATCACCTGTTCCAGCATATCGTCATCCACCACGATTTCGAGCTTCAACTTGGGCACAAAATCCACGGCATACTCCGCACCGCGATATACCTCCTTGTGCCCTTTCTGTCTTCCGTATCCTTTCGTCTCCGAAACCGTCATTCCCTGAATGCCGATATCGGAAAGGGCCTCTTTGACATCGTCAAGCTTGAAAGGCTTTATGATCGCTTCTATCTTTTTCATGGCTTCTGCTCCCTGATTAATTCCTTAAGAGATTAATTATTAAAAAGAAATGTTCGCAAAAAACCCAAACAAACTATCTTCACTAAACGCCTTAAGATGCGTAATTTGCGCAAAATACACATCGCAGGCAAGCAAATTTTTCTCAGAGCGCTAAGATAATAAGAATAATGTTTGAAAAAAAACTCAAATAAAGGTATCGTGCCGTATAAATAATCTATTACCCGAACCGCAACGATATATATTGGTTATTTACAGAATCCGGTACCGTTTGTATTAAGGTGCACGCGTAATAAGCCGGGACCTGACGGCACTGCAAAACGGTATCAAGGCTTGCGCGAGCCCCGAAGAATACGGCGTACTTGGTGTACGTGAAATTCGTAAGTATCGCGCGCAGGCGAGGATACTGGACTTTTACGAAGCCGTCAGATAAGATCGTTTAAAAAATTTTTATTTATAACCCATCTCAAAATTCGGTTTTCGGTTCAAGATCGCGGCGGCGTCTTATTTCAAACCGCAGACATACCGGCGTATTTCGAGAATTTGAAATAAGACGACACCAAAGATATTGGGCCGAAAGACAATTTTGAGATAGGTTCTAATACAATGTTCCCATTAAGTCAACCGGCCCCTTATCCTGTTTTTTGGTCCGACGCCGACCGGGGCTGCCCGAGAGGATGCGATGACGCAAAAAGTGTTTATAGAAGCCGATGATACGGTTACAATTACCTGCTCCCGCTGCAACAAAACGCGGGTCGTGGATGTTTCTCGCTTCAAGGGGCACATCCGAGCCAGGGTCCGCTGCAGGTGCGGACACATCGAACGGATCCAGATGGAAAAAAGGCGGCAGTACAGGAAGGCCACCAATCTCCGGGGAACCTACAAAGTAATCCCGACGGGCAACAGCCCGCCCGATTCGGGCGTAATGGTGGTGGTCAACATCTCCCGGAACGGGGTGCGGATGAAATTCAACGCCCCCGTATTTTTCAAAATCGGCGACATGATCAACATCCGCTTCAACCTTGACGACAAAAACATGTCCCTGGTGGACCGGGATGTGATCGTTCAGAACATCGAGCCGCCCTATGTCGGCGCCAGATTCCACCGCCCGCACGAAATGGATAATGTCATCGGGTTCTACCTATTCAAATAGGCCTGCCATATCCGGCGCACCCGCATCCGCAGCTCATGGAAGCGTTTTTCCGGAAGAACGGCGACTTTTTCCTGCAAGGCCAGGCGATGCACGAAGTAGCGATAAATCAGGTATGACTGCTTGAGCGAATGGGCCGTCAGATCGTCGATGATATCCTCCAGCGCCAAGGCGTTGAGCTGACGGACCACGTCCGTCCATTCAACGAGGGAGGGCCGCTCATGAGCATGGAGCAAAATCAGGTACTGCACCAGAAACTCGATGTCGACAACCCCCCCGGGATCCTGCTTAAGATCGAATGAACCGGCCGGCGTTTTCGATTCACGCGATTGGAGCATCCTTTCCCGCATGTCCAGCACCTGTCGTTTCAACGCGGCGCGATCCCTTTTCATTGTGATCACCTGCCGCCGGATATCCCGGAAACACTCCCGGACACGGCTATCCCCGCTGATATCCCGGGCCTTGATCACCGCCTGGTGCTCCCAGTTCCATGCCTGGTTGATCTGGTAATCCCCGAACGCATCCACGTGACTAACCAGTACGCCGGCATTTCCGCTGGGCCTGAGCCGCATGTCCGCCTCGTAGAGCTTTCCGGTCGATGTGGGTGTGGACAGAAAATGAATGATCCGTTGGCCCAGCCGGGCATAAAACTCCTTGTCGTACAGGGACCGGAAGGTTCCGCCCATGGTCTGGTCCCGGCTCGCGTTATGCAGAAAAACCAGATCCAGATCGGAGCCGTACCCCAGTTCAAACCCCCCGAGTTTGCCGTATGCAATGGCTGCAAACCCTTTGTCACCCTCGTCGGCTTCCGCAAGATGAGAAGGCTTTCCATACCGCTCCACAAGCTGGGCCCAGGATATTTCCAAAGCCTCTTCCACGATGGTTTCCGCAAGATAGGTGAGCCGGTCGGACACCTTCATCAGCGGCAGGTTGCCGGTCGCATCGGCCGCCACAATCCGGAACATATTGATCTGCTTGAAGACCCGGACCTCATCCATGCGCCGCTCGATGTCGTCGGCCGGAAGTATTGCAAGCCGCGTTTTCAGCTCCCCGGCCAGCGCTTCCTTTTCCAGGGGCGCATAAAGGGTGCGCATGTCGAGCAGTTCATCCAGGAGCAGCGGGTGCCGCGAAAGAAACGTCACGATCCACGGGCTGACACGCGCCAGGCGCAACAGGTGCTCCAGGGATCCCGGATTTTCCAGAAGCAGGGCGATATAGCAGCTTCTGTGAACAATGGATGCCAGCAGGGAAACGATCCGCTCCACGACCAGCGCGGGTCGGTCCGTTTTCAGGGCTGCTTGAAGCACAAGAGGGACCAGCCGGTCAACCCGGTCCTGAACGAGGCTTCCGATTTCATCGGAAATACCCATGTTCCGGATTCGATCGAGCGCCGCTCTCACCTTATCCGGATTATCAAAACCCGCATCAGCCAATATTCGGAGGTTTTGTTCATGATCTTCGGGATGCTGCCATACCCGTCCAAGGCTCTCCGACTGCCCGGTTTCATCGTCCGGGGTTTCCGGGGCCAGCAGTTCCCGGAAATGAGCGTGAACCCTTTCCATGTGCTCGAACAGCCGCTTTTCGAATGCCTCCCAGTTTTCAAATCCCATTCCGGCGGAAACGATCGCTTTGCCCATATCGTCGGATGGCAGGGTATGGGTCTGCATGTCCGCGTACATCTGAAGACGGTTCTCCGTGTTGCGCAGAAATACATAGGCCGCCTGCAACTCCTCGTAAACGCTCCGGCTGATACATCGGTCCGAGGCCATGACGGAAAGGACCTTCAGAAGATTCCCCTCCTGATATGCCGGGTTGATACCCCCCCGGATCAACTGAAAAACCTGGCCGAAAAACTCGATCTCCCGAATCCCGCCGGAGCCGTGTTTGATATTGCTCGTCAGTCGCTTGCGGGCGACTTCCCGTTCAATCTTGTTTTTCATTTCCCTGAGCGATTCGAAGGTACCGTAATCGAGATAGCGACGGAATACAAAGGGACGCAGCCTCTCCAGCAAAGCCCTTCCGCCGTCCATATCCCCTGCAACCAGCCTCGCCTTGATCAGGGCATAACGCTCCCAGCCGCGCCCGAACATCTGGTAGTAACCCTCCATGGCGTCAAAGCTCATAACCAGAGGCCCGGAATCGCCATAGGGTCGCAGGCGGGTGTCTACCCGGAAAACAAAGCCGTCCACTGTCTGCTTGGAAAGAATATCGATAAACCGGCGGGCCAGCCTTGAAAAAAACTCATCGTTGGTGATACTGATTGTCGCGCCCAAGGTATGGCCGGACTCGGGAAAGGCGAAAATCAAATCGATATCCGAGGAAAAATTAAGCTCGCAGCCCCCGAGTTTGCCCATGCCGATCACCACCATCTGCTGAATCTCGCCGCTGTTCGATGTGGGCGTTCCGTAGGTTTCGCAAAAAACCCCGTAGAGAAAATCGAGCGTGCGTGCGACGCATGCATCGGCCAGGGAGGAAAGGCCGGAAAGGGTTTCGTCAAGCCCGGCCCGGCCTGTCAAATCGCGCCACGCAATACGGATCATTTCCCGGTTTCTGAAGTTGCGGATCAACGATTCCAGGGTGACTTCATCCGATGCGCCGGAAAGCGCCGTTCGGATTTTCCGGTCATACTCACCCGGTTCATAGGAGCGCTCCAAATCGCCGCTTTTAAGCAGGTCCCGGAGCAGCGACGGCCGCCGGATGCACTTTGCGGCAATAAATTCGCTAACGGAAAAAACCCACAGCAATTCCCGCTCCAGGTCCTCTTCTGCCGGCAGGCTAATACCGATATTGCGGGCTGCGCTGAAAAAAGCCGATACTTTCCCGCTGATCCGTTTTTCATCCGCTGCCGGCAGATTAATCTCCAGGTATCGGGAATCCTGCCGGAAAACAGTGGCTGCATCTTCCGATTTATCCATAACGATTCTGCCCCAAATCCAGTTAAAAAGCGATGCCCTCGTAAAAAGCGGCTATATTGCTTTGGCATAATAAGCGCCCATCTCATGAGCACCCAAGCGTATATCGTTCGAACAGGGTGTCTTTCAGATACCGGTTTTCCGGGTTGGAAAAAAAACGGCGCATCAGCGACAGGCTTTCTTCCCGCAGCACGCCTGCCGTGATCTCCGGTTCGGGCTGCCGGTACAGGGGGCCTGTCATGTCCAATCCGCATGCGGTTCCCCCGCCCATGGCATCTTCGAAGGCATAGACGATCCGCCGGATCCCGGCGATGAGAATGGCGCCGAAACACATGAGGCAGGGCTCCAGCGTGCTGTAGATGCAGAGATTTCCTTTTTCGGGCCTGTCGATGCGTTTTTCGGAAAGGTCCCTTAATGCGACGATTTCGGCATGATCCAGCTCATTGAATGACCCGCCGCGGCTTGCGATGCGGGACCCGGAGGCCACCACTTCCTCTCCGTCCGTGATGACGCACCCCACCGGAAACTCCCCTTTTGACAGGGCGGCTTGCGCCTGTTCCAGGGCCAGTCTCATCCATTTTTCATCCTGCTGCGTAAAGGCCATCCGGGTTCTTTCCTTTTTCCTGAAAGATCGATATCAAGTTGTCAAATGTTCCATTTTTTCAAAAAAAATGCAATGCCGTTATTTCCACGGCCAGGGCTGTCGCAGGCAATTTTACAGCATGACGGGCACGGGCGTAGCATTTCAGCTTTCTGTAGCGATACTTCGCCGGTAATTATCATTCAACCCTCCCCATAGCCTTCCCAATGTTGCCTCGTGGCATCCCCCCCGCCCCCAACCCTTTAGGAACTAATCATTCTATACATCGCATCCCGGGACACCTTTATTTTGGTGTATATCAGGCGGTATTTCAGCCCTGAAACACCAAGTTCTCGCACTTGCGGCAACCCATAGGATGTGCTGACGAAGGAAGCGCATCATACACCCGGATTATCACGCTCGGTATCTCATGATGCTACACCACCAAAGGCTATAAATTGACGCATTTCAGCGGGTCGGGGATTACCCTCGCGCAACAATTGTGAGGGGGCGTGCCAGCTCGAGGCGAAGATAAGCCAGGCCACCTGAATGTCCGAGCGGAGCGAGTTTTCAGGGGCGGCTTATCGAGCCGTAGAAGCTGGCAACGGCCCCTCACAGTTGCGCGAGGGTAATCCCCCGACCCGCTGAAATGATCCGAGTTGACAACATCGCCTTTTTCGGTTAGCACATACATAGTAGACACCCCTTTCAAACTTGAAATCTGTTCCGGCAGAAAGAACAAGAGGTACTTGTCAGTTTCCGGTCACTTCATTACAAATCCAGGTATGAACCATGATTATCGGACTCGATGTAGGCGGCACCCACACGGACGTAGTTCTTCTGAGCCAGGATGGACTTGAAAACAGGTCCAAGGTACTCACCGACACCGGGGATCTTTTTTCCACCATTGTAACAGCGATCGAACGGATCACCGAAAACGTCGATCCCAGGCAGATTCATCATACCGTGCTGAGCACGACGCTCACCACCAACGCCATCGTTGAAGGAAAGCTCTCTCCCGCCGGCATGATCGTCACCTCCGGACCGGGCTTGCACCCGGACAACTTCAGCACAGGCGATCATTACCACCCCGTTAGCGGCGCCATGGATCACAGCGGCCGGGAAATCCAGGCCGTAGACGAAAACCAGGTGAGGCAGGCCGCGGAAAAAATGCGCACCGATGGGATCGAACATGTGGGCGTGGTGGGGAAATTCTCCACGCGCAACCCTGAGCATGAAATGAAGATCAGCCGCCTGATCGAACCGGAATTCGCCAAGGTCTTTCCGGGGCACCGCACCTCGGGAAATTTCAGCTTTCCGCGGCGAATTGCCACTACCTACCTGAATGCGGCTATCTATCCGATCCACAAGCAATTCTTCGAGGCGGTCCGCGATTCTTTGACCGAAAAAGGCATTACCGCCCCCATTTACATCCTCAAAGCCGACGGCGGCACCATGGATTTCAACACATCCATCGACTTTCCCGGACAATCGATCCTTTCCGGGCCGGCCGCAAGCGTTATGGGGTCGGTGGCATTTGCCGAAGACCCGGCAGAAACCATCGTCCTGGACATCGGCGGGACCACTACGGACATGGCCGTACTCATCAACCGGGTGCCGGTGCTGGTCCCCCACGGCATCGAAATCAACCAATTCAAAACGCACATCCGGGCACTGCACACCCGTTCGGTGGGGCTTGGCGGGGACAGCGCCGTCCGGATTCAAAACGGTGAGCTGGTCATCGGGCCGGACCGCAAGGGACCTGCCATGGCCTACGGCGGATCGGACCCCACGCCCACAGACGCGCTGTTCGTTTTAGGACGGGTGGACGGCGGCGATGCGAAAAACGCCCGGAAAGGGATACAGCAAATCGCCGACCAAATGGGCGCATCCGCGGAAGAAGCCGCTCGGCAGATTTTTGACCGGACCTGCCGGCTGATTCTGGAGCAGGCGGATGAAATGGTCAGAGCAATCAACTCCAAACCCGTCTACACGGTCCGCGAGGCCCTGGAGGGACACCAGATCAAACCGGGGCACCTTTTGGTTCTCGGCGGGCCCGCCCCGCATTTCGAAGAGCACTTTCGATCGATTTCGGACTACAATGTTTCCCGGGTGCCCCAGTGGGACGTGGCCAATGCCATCGGCACCGCTCTTTCCCGCACCACCTGCGAAGTCACGCTTTTCGTGGACACCTACCGATGCCGGGCCATCGCACCGGAAGAAGACTTCTCGGAATCGGTCAACCCGCGCATCACCGCTGCCGAGGCCCGCGCCATGGCCCATGAACTGCTCATGAAAAAAGCCCTTCGGGAGGGTGCGGAAACGGACGACCTGGAGACCGACGTATTGGAGGAACTGGAATTCAACATGATCCGGAACTTTCAGCTTATCGGCCGCAACATCCGGATCAAGATGCAGGTTCGCCCCGGGCTGAAACACGACTTACAGGAAATCGCCCGCATGATCCATAACGGGTGATCCGGCCGGAGCGGAACAGGCCGACATACAAACCGTTTGTATTACGGAGATCAATATGCTTTTCGCCAAACACCAGACCGGTCTCGTCTTTTTCCCCGCCTTCGACTGGGCCATCAGCCCGACGCACCCGGAGCGGGAAGAGCGCCTGTTGTATACCCAGGATCAGATCATGGAAGAAGGCATCCTCGACATCGACGGTATTCATGAACTAAAGGCCGAGGTGGTGGAAATCGCCGATGTCCAGCGGGTTCATTTCTGCGTGCCGGACCCCTGGAAGGTCATGACCGAGTCGCATTTCATCAGCGCCGGTGGCGCAAAAACCACCGGCAAGGCCGTCATGAACCGATCCATCGAGCGTGGATTCGCCTTGGTCCGCCCCCCCGGACATCACGCCATGCGAGTGGTGCACGGCGGGCGCGGATTCTGCAACGTCAACAACGAAGCCATCATGATCGAATATTTGCGCCGGACATACGGCATCCGCCGGGTCGCCGTCATCGACACGGACTGCCACCACGGCGACGGGACCCAGGACATTTACTGGCACGACCGGGATACGCTTTTCATCTCCATCCACCAGGACGGCAGGACCCTGTATCCCGGCTCGGGAATGGCCGATGAGGCGGGCGGCCCCAACGCGTACGGCACCACGCTGAACATTCCGCTTCCGCCATACACTTCCCAGGAAGGCTTCATCCACGTGATCCAGGAGGCGGTGCTGCCGATTCTGGAAGAGTTCAAGCCGGAACTCGTTGTCAACTCCGCCGGCCAGGACAACCACTTCACCGATCCGCTCACCAACATGAATTTCTGCGCCCAGGGCTACGCCCGGATGACCTCGCTTTTAAAGCCGGATATCGCGGTGCTGGAAGGCGGATACTCCATCGAAGGCGCTCTTCCCTACGTCAATGTGGGCATCATTTTAGCGCTTGCCGGCATTGACTTCCGCTATGTCTGCGAACCCGATTACAACCCGGACAGCCTCCGACAGACCAAAGAGATAACCGCGGATGTAAAAATAGCCTGCCAGCGGGCTCTGAAGACATGGAAAAACCGGGAGGCAATGCGCGAAAAGCTCATCGGCAACAAAAAAGTCGACGAGCGGCGTTGCAACATCTTCTACGATACCGACGGGATCTACGAAAACCAGTTTGAAAGCCTCCAGCTTTGCGCCGATTGCAGCGGCGCGCTGAAAATCGATTCCCGGGCCGATACGGGCGCGCACGTTCTGGCCGTTCACATACCGACAAACGCCTGCCCCCGCTGTATTGATATTGCAAACCAGTGGTATGAAAGCGCGAATTTGAAAAAATTCGACGCTATCTATCTTCAGGACCGGCCCGAAGACGCCTACCGGATCCGGAAGAAGTGACACCGGGCGGTAGGAATTATTGCACGGCACGGGCGTTCCGGCAGGCAGGTATCCGCGAAATGCTGATTTTGCGCCAGGAAGTTTTCCGGGCGGTCCGCCGGTTTTTCCGCCGGGAGGGATTCATCGAGGTGGAAACCCCACTTCGCCTCCGGGCACCTGCGCCCGAGCGCCACATCGACCATGTCGGATGCGGAGAGTTCTTTCTCCAGGCATCCCCCGAACTTCATATGAAGCGGCTTCTGTGCGCAGGTTACGACCGGATTTTCCAGATCTGCAAGTGCTTTCGAAACGGGGAACGAAGCGACTTGCACCTTCCGGAGTTCACCATGCTGGAATGGTACCAGGCGTGTGCCGACTACCGGCTTCTAATGGAGCAGACAGAAGCCCTCATCCGGTTCATCCGGCGCGAAACCGCCGGAAACGAAACGGTTTTTTTCCGGGACGGCAGAATCGATCTCGCGCTTCCGTTTTACAAAATCCAGCTTGCCGATGCATTTCAGGAGATCGCCGGATCGGACATGGAAGAGGCCCTGTCCGAAGATCGTTTCGAGGAGACACTCTGCTTTTCCGTTGAGCCAGGGCTGGAAAAAGACCGTCCGGTCTTTCTTCACGGCTATCCCCTGGCCCACACCCCGCTTGCAAAAAGCGTCCCTGGCCGACCTGGTGAAGCCCAGCGATTCGAACTCTACCTGGGCGGTATCGAGATCTGCAACGGATATACCGAACTGACCGATCCCGCATTGCAGACAATCCGCTTCAAAGAGGAAAACACCGCCCGCGTTCGGAGCGGCCGTACCGAAATCCCGCTGCCGGAGCGCTTCCTGGCCGACATGCATACCATGCCGGAGGCATCCGGATGCGCCCTGGGCCTCGACCGCCTGGTCATGGTACTTGCCGATACCCCGTCCATAGACGACGTCGTGGCCTTTGTCCCGGAAGAAGAGTGACACCTGCGGCTAAATTGCTCGCCGTCCTTGACCTTGACGAAAAACCCTGGTTTCCGTTCAGGCACTAAACTCAGCTGCGGAAAACGGCGCGAAAGGAAAAAGAAAATGTCGGAAAAACCAGAGTGGAAAACCGGCCTGATGCCCGGCCGGAGGCCCGGATTAATATCCAGGATCGATCACGTATCCATTGCCGTGCGGGACTGCGAGGCAGCACACCGTTTCTTTGGCAAGCTGCTGGGGGCCGTTGCCGGAGCCCGGGCCGAAGACCCGGAAATGAAGTACGTGTGGCAGCTGTACTCCCTGGGGGACCTCTCCCGCCTGGAGTTGATGCATCCCACGGGGGGCGGGAGCTTTCTCGACGGTTTTCTCAAAAACCGCGAGGGCGGCGTCCATCATATCACGCTTGAAACCCCGGATATCGAAAAAGTAAAACGTTACCTGGAAGAACAAAACATACCCTGCTTCGGGTTCGGCGCTATCGGCGATGTGTGGAAAGAACTGTTCATCCATCCGAAAGACGCCTTTGGCGTGCTGATTCAGATTGCCGAGTTTAAGCCGGACGACTGGCTCGACGATTCAGTGAAAATGCCCGAAGGAAAACGTTTTTCGGTTTCCGGAGACGACAGGGAAGTAACCCTCGATATGGCGCATCCCGGCGGCGGCACGGTAACGGTCCGCCTGACACCGGACGAGGCACGCCGGCTTGCCGGTGACCTTGAAAAAGCCATCGGCGGCGGCCCATGATATCCGATTGTTTTTGACTTTACCTGCATCCTTTTGTATTTTCTCTAAAAAGCTATCTGCGCCTTTGCTTTGAAGCCGGCTGCAGGATCCCGAAGGAAGGTGGTCGTTTATTCAGTGGCCGAACGAAAACCGGGATTTTTCGTCAAGGCCAAGGACGGCGAAAGTTTTGACCGCAGGAATACCTGGCGTATTTTGAGGATTAAAATTTGAGCCGGGCGCAGAAATTGGTGAAAAAGACGGTTTTCGTTCAGCCGCTATTTCGACTTCTACGAGCAAAACGGAAGCCCTGTAAATGAGCCGGAAAACCATGAAATTTGGCAAGAACCCCGTTGCAATCCGTATAGTCGCATGACAAAACCGACCGTTACCATCCGAAAGCCTGGTAATCGCTTTCCGGCAATCCCCGTGATCGCCTGCCTCGTGCTTTTAATCCTGGCTGCGAAAACCCCGTGCTTCGCGGAACCGGACATCTATTTCTATATTGACGAAGATGGAAATTACCATTATTCCAACGTGCCGACATCGGACCGATACGTTCCGTCGGAACTCGACTTTTACGCTGACCCCCCGATGCGCCACGATCCCGCGGCAGACACTTACGACGATATCATCCGGGATGCGGCCGGCACCTACGGCGTCGATTTCGCCCTGATCAAGGCTGTCATCAAGGCGGAATCGGATTTCAACCCGGAGGCTGTCTCCCGCAAGGGCGCCCAGGGACTCATGCAGATCATGCCGGCCAATTTCGAAGCCTTTGAACTGCACAACCCGTTTGACCCCGAGGAGAACATCCGCGCCGGAACCCGCTACCTGAAGCATCTCATCGAGCGCTACGAAAACGATCTGCATCTTGCGCTCGCAGCATACAACGCCGGACCGGGAACCGTCGACCGGTACCGGGACATCCCCCCGTTCAGGGAAACACAGGGGTATGTCCGCCGGGTACTCACATATTACGACCGTCTCACACACCAAAGATGACGGTTTCGTAAAAAAAGCCCAATATCTGCGCCTGCGCGCGATTCACAAGAATTTCACGCACGCACAGTACGCTGCATTCGAGGGAACCCGGCAATCCCTGATCCTGAACCTTTTACAAAGCCGTCGGATCGCGACATTTTACGTCTGCATTACAGTCAGATAAAACAACGGGGCCATTTCATGGATCACAGTCAACCGATCACTACATTGCAGGAGATCTATCTGCTATACGACGAATATCTGTCCTCCCTTGCGCCCGGAGCCATCGCCTGCCGCAAGACCTGCGCGGACTGCTGCACCCCAAACGTCACCATGACGCGCCTGGAAGGGCTTTTGATACGTAAATCCGTGGACCGGGAACAGTTGACGGCCAGACTGCCGGATATTTCCTCAACCCCCTTTCCCCGGTACCGGCCGGCTTTAAGCACCAACGGCTACGTGCTAACATGCAAATCAGGCGGCGATGGCGACCCGGAATCTTTTGCGGATGAACAATCCCAGGAAGGAGATCCTTCGGTCTGCCCGTTTCTTGAAAATAACCTGTGCACCATCTATCCGGTGCGTCCGTTCGGCTGCCGGTGCATGCTCTCGACACGCCCGTGCGCCCAAACCGGCTGCGCCGATATCGATGAGCTCACCCTCACCGTCAGCACCGTGTTTCTCCAGCTCATCGAGCATATCGACAAAGGCGGGTTTTTCGGAAACATGACCGATGTGCTCTATGCGCTTTCCTGCGATCCGACAAACGCCTTTGGTGCGCACACCGTCATTGCCAACCATCCCATCCCGGCGTTAATGGTTCCGCCCGAACACCGCGGCCGCATCCAGGATATCGTTTTTTCCCTCAACCGGCTACTGGCGGGGCAGCCGCCCGCACCATAAGCTTGCATCCCCCGTAACCCCGGTATTGCCGAAATATGGAATGGACGCTTGACTTCAGCGGCGAAAATCAATAAAAAATATGACTTTCCCCTATACACTGATCGAGTCGGAGCGTCGGCGGCGGCAAGGGCGGTTTGATGCACCCCTGAAAAGCCATGATCCGAAGGCTTTGTAAAAATTCAAGATCAAGATTTGTGGTGTTTCGTATAATGCAGAATGCTTATCGTACATGAAATTCTTCGGCACCCCGCGCAGGAACAGTAGGATGCGCTGACGAAGGCGGCGCATCATAAACGTCACTCTCCCGCGGGATTTTTTGCTGCGGCGTTTAAACGATGCGCCGCCTTCGTCAGCGCATCCTATGACGTTTATCGATATTTTTTACGAAGCCGTCAGGTTTGTCGGAACAAAAAAATACGTACTCACCCATTCATCAGCGACAGAGACAATGAAAGACAAATTGCAGGAAATAGTGACCAATGCGGCCCTATCCGCTTTTGCCGCAGGCAAGCTCAATTCAGGCGAATTCGGTGTCGTTTCCATCGAGGAGACCAAAACCGCCGACCACGGCGATTATGCGACCAATTTCGCCCTGGCCGGGGCATCGGCCCAGAAAATGCCCCCCCGAAAAATCGCCGAGGCGATCATCGAGCACGTGGTCGACCCGGACGGGATCATAGAAAATATTCAGATTGCAGGCCCCGGCTTTGTCAATTTTTTCATATCCCCGCCCGCCTGGCATCCCGTAATCCGTGAGGTGCATGAAAAGGAAGGGCTTTATGGCGCCGTCAATATCGGCCAGGGGAGAAAGGTCCAGGTGGAGTTCGTCAGCGCAAATCCCACCGGGCCCCTGCACGTGGGCCATGGCCGCGGTGCGGTCACTGGAGACGTTCTGGCCTCGATCCTGAACTTCTGCGGATTTGTAACCGACCGGGAATACTACATCAATGACGCCGGCCGGCAGATCCGGACTCTGGGGCTTTCCGTCTATCTCCGGTGCCGGGAACTGACCGGTCAAAGTGTCGAGTTCCCCGAAGACGCCTACCGGGGTGAGTATATCTATGAAATCGCCCGAGAGATATTAGCCGAATCACAGGACCCCGGCAATGACACGATTTTCAAAATGGACGAGGACGAGGCCATAGCCAGCTGCGCCCGGCTGGCCGCCCAACGCATTCTATACGGAATCCGCGAGGATCTCGGACAGATGGGCATTGGATTTGACAACTGGTTTTCCGAGCAGAGCCTCTATGACAGCGGCAAAGTCGACGACACCATCCGGATGCTCAAGGAAAAGAACCTTGCCTACGAGGCCGACAGGGCGACATGGTTTCGCTCCTCCGATTTCGGGGATGAAAAGGACCGGGTAATCGTGCGCGGCAATGGGGTGACCACCTATTTTGCATCGGATATCGCCTATCACCTGGACAAGTATGAGCGGGGTTATGAGCGGGTGATCGATGTATGGGGCGCCGACCACCACGGCTATGTGGCCCGTCTTGGCGCGGCCGTCTCCGCCCTGGGCTTTGCGCCGGGGCAGTTCCGGGTGGTGCTGGCCCACCTGGTGAACCTGGTGCGCGGCGGCCAGCCGGTTTCCATGTCCACGCGTGCCGGGCAGTTCGTCACCCTGCGCGAAGTTATCGACGAAGTGGGAAAGGATGCCGCCCGCTTCATTTTTCTGACACGGCACCATGAAAGCCCGCTCGATTTCGATCTTGAGCTGGCGAAAAAGAAAACCAACGACAACCCGGTATATTATGTCCAATACGTTTATGCCCGGATATCGAGCATCCTGAAAAAAGCGGGCTCGGAGCACGGCATTTCAGCAAGCGATATAGCGGATGCGAACCTCTCGATGCTAACCGAGCCGGAGGAAATCCAGCTCATGAAGCAGATCGCCCGATACCCGGAAACCATGGCCGGCGCCGCGGAAATGATGGAGCCCCACCGGATCGCATACTACCTGATGGACCTTGCATCCGCGTTCCATGCGTACTACAATAAGCACCGGGTCCTTGGCGGAGAGCTTCAGCTCTGCAGGGACCGGCTCTGCCTGGTGACGGCCGTACGGCGTGTCATCGGAAACGGCCTGACGCTTCTGGGCGTCGAATCACCCGAAACCATGTAAGCCGCCATGAACCAGAAAGCACAAGCAAACAAAAAGCAAACCGGAGGCCCCGGACCGGGCGCATCCGCATGGATGCTTTTTTTCCTGGCATGCGGATGCATGTTCTTCCTCGGCGTGCTCGTGGGACGCAACACCATGCCGGTACGCTTCGACATGGAAGATCTCAACCGGAAGCTGGGCCAGCTCCAGAGCAGTGTCCTGGCCGAAAACACCGCCGGGGAAAGCGGACGGGGTCATGCGTCGCCGGTTCCTGAAACCGATTTCGACTTTTATGAAAAACTGAGGGACGACCGGGCAACCGTGTTTTCCGAAGAAGAAATGCCGCTGCGACGGATTTCGCCCCGGTTTGAAAAAAATATTCCGGACTCGGTAACCATAGCAAGTATCCGCGAAGGAGAAAGCGGCGCGCGCGTTGCACAAAGAGAAACCCCCGACAAGCCTCCGGTCGGGTCATCGGACAGCCCGGTGGACAGGCCGGAACCTGCGGAGCGACCCACAGCGACCGCCGAATCCCGGGAGCGCTCCGACACGGGTATCCGCTGGGATCCCTCCGGCGGCGGATGGGTCATACAGGTGGCATCTCTCCGGGATATGGAAAAAGCCGACACCGTGCGCGACAAATTCAAGGCGCGCGGTTATCCGGCCTATACCCAGCAGGCCATCGTCGAAGGAAGAGGGAAATGGTCCCGCGTCCGCATCGGGCCCTACCGCGACCGGGAGCAGGCAAGCAGGGACCTGGCAAGGCTTCAGCAGGCCGGGGTGGATGCTATACTGCTGAACGGAGACCATGATTGACGGCTTCATAAACGTCCAATATCTGCTTTATGCGCGATTTTTCAGAATTTTATGTACGTTAAGTACCCTGCATTCTTCAAAATCGCGCAAGCCTTGATCTTGAACTTTTTACAAAGCCGCCGGATCGCGACTTTTTTTCGAGTGCATCACGATTGGAAAGGGAGGGTAAATGAAAATATCCACAGACGAAGTGCGGCACGTGGCAGGCCTTGCGCGCCTGAAGATAGACGACGCAGACCTGGAGCGTTTTGCCGGACAGTTGGGCGTGGTTTTGGACTATATCGAATCGCTGAAATCGGTCGATACGGAAGGCATCATTCCAACGGCCCATGCCGTTTTCACGAAAAACGCGTTCCGGGAAGACGAGGAGCAAAGCAGCCTCAACCGCGACAGCGCCCTGGCGAAAGCCCCCGAATCCGAGGACGGATTTTTCGTCGTCCCCAAAATCATCGAATAGCAGGAGCACGTTTTGCCATGTCCGACACACCGCTTTTTGCCCTGTCAATCCATGAAGCGAGAAAACGGCTCGATGACGGGGATATTTCCGCAGCCGAACTCACCGAATCCGTTCTTAAGCGAATCGGGGAAGTGGAGCCGGCCGTGGATGCTTATATCACGATCTGCCGGGAGACCGCCCTCCGGCAGGCGCAAGCCGCGGATCGCGCCATTGCTGAAAAAAAAGCGGGCCCGCTTACCGGTGTTCCGCTTGCCGTAAAGGATCTGATCTGCACCCGGGAGCACCCAACCACCTGCGCATCCCGGATGCTTGCAGATTTCACCCCCCCCTATGATGCCACGGTCATGGAAAAACTAAACCGGGCAGGCGCCGTTCTTGTCGGCAAAACCAACATGGACGAATTCGCCATGGGATCCTCCACGGAAAATTCGGCATTCAAAATCACGAAAAACCCCTGGAACACCGATCGTATCCCGGGCGGATCGAGCGGTGGATCGGCGGCCGCGGTGGCGGCCGACATGTGTCTTGGATCGCTTGGCTCCGATACCGGCGGATCGATCCGTCAGCCCGCCTCCCACTGCGGGGTGGTTGGCGTCAAGCCGACCTACGGCCGGGTATCCCGCTACGGACT
>SLJY01000026.1 GCA_007134875.1 Desulfobacterales bacterium | reverse complement strand
TGTGCAAAAGCCTTACATTTTCCAGTGATCCGCCGGTGGCTTGGACATCCAGCCTGACAGTGTCTGAATTGGCGTTGACTACACTGCTGGCTCCTGCCCAGACACCATACCATGTACCCCCTGTACCCCCGGTACCAACTGAATAGAAATTGAGTTGTGCATAAGAACTGGTCGAAAAGACCGCAAACAAAGCGCAAACAATCATGGTTGAAAAGAATTTAATCTTCATCCTTACCTCCTCCTTTGAAAATAGTATGGGCTATCTATTACTGCGTATATTGATATCTAATATATCAGACATCAGTTTGTCAATGTTTTTTTTTAAAGACTGTGTTTAACCCCGTGAACACAAATGATTAATCCCGCAACGCCACTTATGAACATTCAACTTGCTTGTATTGCCTGGATCGTTTCCTTTCGCATTGCTGTATTAATTGATTGCAACGGATATGCCATTACATCCAAAAGCATAAAATACATATAAAAACATATAGCTTGTGATGGAAATAAAAAATATGGACAGCATGCAGTATTTTACAAAATTGTTAAACGATACAACAAAAATGTTAACGCCCGCTTTTTTCCCCTGCGCACCCTGCCATTAAAACCGGCTTGTGCCGACAAGTACGAGATTCTGAATTAACAACCTTTAGCTTCAGCTCAGGATCCTTAAAAGCGTCACAGGATATAAGATTTCCGTAAAGTGGCAGCGTCAGTTGCGTCGCTATAACTTTTTGTAATTATATTGATTATTTCCAAAGCGAATGGATGGCATGATTTCGAATTTTCATGTCAGATTCAACCGCTAAATTCGGTGATCAATGCAAAGAGTCCTTTCATTATATTCATCGTGCCGCCAATGCCGATCAGCATATATACGGCTTGCGTAAAACGCTCAGCGCTAACACGCCTTGAATAATATCGCCCTATCAATGTTGCTACTACAACAACTGGCAGAACCCCTATAAACCACCCCCACACCCCAGACGACAAACCCGGCCCGATACGTTCAGTAATAATAATGCGTGTTGCCATGGACATCAGGAAAATTGTCTGCAGTGAAACTACCGCCCGTCTAGGATCCTGTTCACGTGAGTACAGATAAAGAACCATCGGCGGTCCCCCCGAAATAAATGCCCCGCTGAGAAACCCGCTGAGAAACCCCAACGGCAGCGCCCAACCGAAATGCACTCTCGGAAACTTCGGACGAACCAATCCGTTAACGGAAAAAACGATCAAAACCATACCCAATATTACCAAAAAGACAGGGGATGCCCCGTGCTTCTGAATAAACAGATAACCAAGAGGCGCGCCCGGCAGCAATCCTATATAGAGCAAACTAACAGCCCCCCAGTCTATTGGCGAGTCCAGCCGGGAAATGAGGAAAATAGATCCCATAACAACAATCCCAATCAGCATACAGACGGCCGACAGGCGCTCCGGCTCCGGCACATACCAAGACAGTCCCGCCATAATCAAAAGAGTGGAGCCAAATCCGCTGAAACCAGTGGCAAATGATGCAAAAATCGTTACGCCAAGAACCAGCATTATAGCTAACAGCGTCGGTTCCGGCATCTCAGATAACCCCGGTCAAATATAGATTGTAAGTAACATTTTGAAATATCATTATATCAACCCGCAAATCGGATTCTGATCGTCTATTTTAGAAAGTTTTGATTCGTCGACTGGTATTGTCATGTATTATGTCATATCAAACGGATATAACGATGGCTAGATTTTTTTGACTACCATTATTTATTGAGAAGTTACGTCCTGCACGGTTTCGATTCCCATGCACTGTCCACCATTTTTATACAACTATAAGGGGTTATACATCCAATCCACGCCTGCTTTTCACTCAAAGACGTCCCGGAACTACCATTAAATAAACCGGACCGAATTGCAATCAATTATTCGTCAGCCCATAATTTACATTGACAGATATCTTTCGAAGCTGTAAGGTGTATACAAAGTTTTCCTGGACAATGAAATCAAAATCTTAAAGCCCCGGAATAATTCCGGGGCTTTTTTTTTATGCCAAATCACAACAAGAGGATTTATGAGTTTTACTACCTTCACGTTCCACCCCGCTGTCACGGCGGGCATTCGAGCCGTTGGATTTACGAATCCAACTCCCATCCAGTCCCGCGCGATTCCGCCGGCTCTGGCTAAAAAAGACCTCATCGGCCTGGCCCAAACCGGCACAGGCAAAACAGCGGCTTTTGTGCTGCCCATTTTGAACCGGATCATCTCCGGCAAGCGCGGCACCACGCGAGCCCTGATCGTGGCGCCAACCCGGGAGCTGGCCGAACAAATCCACGGGGCCATTGAAGAGCTTGCCAAAAAGACGGGCTTGCGCTGCACTGCCATTTACGGCGGGGTGGCTATCGGCCCACAGATCCGGTCCGCCAAAAAGACAGATATTATCGTTGCCTGCCCCGGAAGGCTCCTCGACCATATGAATCGCAAAACCGTCGATCTATCGTCCCTGGAGATGCTGGTACTCGATGAGGCCGACCACATGTTCGATATGGGATTTCTGCCCGATATCCGGCGCATCTTGAAACAAATTCCGGCAAAAAGACAGACACTGCTGTTTTCAGCCACCATGCCGCAGGAAATCCGGCAGCTCGCGGCAGAAAGCCTCACGGAACCGGTTACGGTGCAGGTTGGAATCACCGCACCGGCAGAGACGGTTTCCCACGCACTTTTTCCGATCGATCAGAACCAGAAGACGCCGCTTCTGCTTCGGCTTTTACAGCAGACGCGAACCAGTTCGGTCCTTATTTTCACCCGTACCAAACACAGGGCCAGGCGTCTCGGGGAGCAACTGAGCCAGGCCGGATACAAGGCGGCATCGCTTCAGGGCAATCTTTCCCAGAGCCAGAGGCAGAATGCAATAAACGGTTTCCGCAACGGGACCTATCAGATCCTTGTGGCCACCGATATCGCAGCGCGCGGAATTGATATCGCCAATGTTTCCCACGTAATCAATTACGACATTCCCAACACTGCGGACGCCTATATACACCGGATCGGGCGTACCGGCCGCGCCACATGCACCGGTGAAGCGTTTACAATGGTTACCAGCGAAGACGCCCGAATGGTCAGTGCCATTGACCGTGTAATGGGATCCAAAGTCGAACGAAGGAAACTGGCGGATTTCAATTATGGCGGGGTTTCGGGGAAAACCGGAGAAAAAACAATGGTCCGGGACATTCTGCAGCATAAGGCAAAAAAACAAAAACCCAGTCAGGCACGACAGAAAAGCGGCGGCTTCAAAACAAGGCGGACGATCGCACAGGGAAGATAGCATGCGCGTGTCATAAAAGGCAGAACGCTAAAGCACCATAACGGGCGGGCTATCCAATCGTATGCGTCCGGCCTCCGTGGGCTTCTACGGAATGTTCCTTTGCATAGCCCAGCACGTTATAGCAGATCACTGGCTCGAGCTTGTTTTTCACATACACTTCGCCGCGGCTTTCAAAGTGGAAAGAACCGGTGTTTTGCAGCCAGGTCTGTTCGCCGATGATAATCTCCCCGCCTTTGGCCATCTGCTCCAGGCGGGCGGCGACATTGACGCAGTCTCCGATCACGGTGTAGTCCATGCGGTTTTCCGATCCAATGTTGCCGATAATCGTCTGGCCGGTATTGATTCCGATCCCCGCCTCAAACGTCTCAAGGCCTTTTTCTCTTCTTGCCGCCTGAATCTTCCGGTTGGCATCCTCCATTTCCAGGGCTGTCCGGATAGCGTTTTCCGGGTGGTTGTCGTCGGAATCGAGAAGGCCGAAAACGGCAATGAGCTGATCCCCCACGAACTTATCGAGCAGGCCGTTGTTCTGGAAGATGATATCCACCATGACCGAGAAGTATTCATTGAGCATGGAGACCACCTCCCCGGCGTCCAGCCGCTCCGCCATGGCCGTAAAAGAACGGATATCGGCAAACAAAATGCTCACGTTTTTTCTCTCGGTCTCCAGAAAAACACCGTCTTGCAGTTCAATCAGCTTTTCGACCAGGTTGTTGCCGACATACCGACTGATCCGGTTTCGCAGCTCCTCCTCCTGCCGGGTTCGCTGGTAGGAAAGAGATAAATCCCGCGCATACACCATAAGTTGGGTAGCCTGCTCCTGGTTTTTTCGGTTCATCTCGTCGAGCTTTTTCAGCATCGAGTTAAAATGCATGGCGATTTCGGCAAGCTCGTAATCGCCCTGGATCTCGATGGGATCTTTCTTTTCCCCTGAGTCGATTTTACTGATCTCGCGGCTGAGGGCGTAAATCTGGTCTGCGGAACGGCGCAGCAAAGAATAACCAACAAAAATAGAAAACAAGGCAAGAAAGGAAAACAGATAGACGGTTTCCGAGGGTGTAATCCGTTCGTGTATAAACAGGTAGATTACCAGCAGATAGGGCAGAAGGGCCATCAAGCCCAGCGCCACGAGGATTTTCCCCGAAAAGGTATTATAGGTTTTTCTGTAACCCGGCATCATCCAACAGATCCAAACCCATGATTGTCAACCCGGTCGAACTCGAAAGCCCGGTCGAACTGCACAGCAATTCCGGCCTCGCCGGCGCTCCTTCCGGGCGCCTTGCCGTGGTGAATACGGATCACCGTAGCCTCCGTTCGTATACGGGCCCGAACATCGCCCACACCATCGAGCATGATCGATATTTTCAACATCTGACCGGGATAATAGTATTCCGGATTTGGGGATACGAACAACGCGCCCCCTCCGGATATGTCCCTGAGGGCGGTTTGCTCCCCCTCGTCGCCGTTTTCGGCGCCCACCCGGTAAACAATGATCGGAAATGAAACCCAGTGCCGTGAAAAATCCCGCTGGTCCGACTGGCTTACCTGTTTAACGGCATCCGTTGAAACCGGCGGGCCTTGATCCTCACCTCCCCTGCTTCTGCTTCCGGAGGATAGATACTTGCGGAAAAATTTTAAAAGTCCCATCTTGCCATGTTCCATACCCTTGAAAACACCTTGCCGCACTTCGCGGCAAAAACACATACGAGCAGGCGGTGATAAGCGCCTGAAAAGTCTTTATCCGGGGGCTTTGTAAAAAATTCAAGACCAAGGCTTGCACAATCCCGGGGAATGCAGAGGGCTTAGCATGCACAAAATACTGATGGATTGCGCACAGGCGCAGGTATTGGACTTTTTACGAAGCGCTCGGGCATTACATGATGCAAACACGCCGCACCTCGCTCATATCCGTAAGGCCCTGAAACACCTTCCCGATGCCATCCTGCATAAGGGTCCGCATACCTTGGCTGCTGGCCTGGGCGAACAATTCCTCCGCACTGGCCTGCTTTTTGATCATCCGCTTGATCTCGGGCGTACCCTCCATCATTTCATGGATGCCCAGCCTTCCCTTGTAGCCGGTACCGCCGCACTGCTCGCAGCCGACCGGGGTATACAACTGCAAGTCATCCGTGTATTTAATACCTAAAGAATCAAACGTTTCCGAATGATAGGCCGCCACAATCTCATCGTATTCCTCTTTGGCGGGGTGAAATCCCTGCCGGCAATTCTTGCAAAGCCGCCGCAAAAGACGCTGGGCAAGTACGCAAATGAAAGCATCCGAAAAGTTGAGCGGATTCAGCCCCATATCCAGCAAACGGGTGACGGTTTCAGGGGCGGAGTTGGTATGGAGGGTGGAAAACACCAGGTGCCCTGTCAGGGACGCCTCGACACCGATGGATGCGGTTTCGTAGTCCCGCATTTCGCCGACCATTATGACATCCGGGTCGGCGCGCAGAAATGAGCGCATGATACGGGCAAAATCGAGCCCGATCTTATTATGGGTTTCCACCTGGCGCAGTCCCTGCTGGGAAATTTCCACCGGGTCCTCAGCGGTCCATATCTTCCGTTCGGGTGTGTTGATGGCGCCCAGCGCGGAGTGAAGGGTGGTCGTCTTACCCGAACCGGTCGGGCCTACGCAGAGAATCAGGCCGTACGGCTTGGCGATGGAATTTTTTAAAACCTTGAGGTTTCTCTCGGTCAGCCCCATATCGTCGATTTTCATGGCACCGGATGCCGCCAGGATACGCAGCACCACGTCCTCGAAGCCGCCGGTGGTTGGCATGGTCGCGACACGCAGTTCAAAGGGGGGAATTCCCTTTCGCTTCAGTTTGATCTTGCCGTCCTGGGGGAGGCGCCGCTCCGAGATGTCGAGGTTGGCCATGATCTTGATACGGGACAGGATCGCCGTGGCAAAATTATTCGGAATCTCAGTAAAGTCCTGGCAGACGCCGTCGATCCGGAAACGGACCTTGGTCCGCTTGCTGATGCCGCAGGGCTCGATGTGAATATCCGATGCACTCTTCCGGTATGCGGATATCAGCACCTGGTCGACCAGCCGGACCACTTTGCTGGAAGACTCGTCCACCGCATCGGCCAGATCCTCGTCTTCGTCATCGTCCTCTTCGTCGAAGGATATTTCCGGGAGGTCCTCGAAAGCCGTGTTCGTGGACCGCTGGGGCACCTCCTGCTTTTTTCCCGAGAAAAAGTGATTGATGACCGCCTCGATATCCTCCTTGATGCCCACTGAAAACGTGAACTTGTTCGTATTGAACAATGCTTTTGCATGGTCGAGCTTTCGCAGGTCCTTGGGGTCGTCGAGCAGGATTTCGATATGATCGATTTCCCAGTGCAGCGGAACCCACAGATCCTGAAGGAGAAACGGCTTTTTAAGGTTGGAAAGAAGCTCGAAGGGGATGGGCATCTGCGGGTCGAAAGTTTTAAACGGGCAGTTGTAATAAACGGACAGGGATTTTCCGATTTCCTCCTTGGAAATCTTGAACTGCTGCATCAGTACGTGCTCGACACTTTTTCTGCTCTTCTTTGAGATGCCAAGGGCCTTTTGCAGTTTATCGGTGGTAACGATATCGTTTTTCAGAAGATAATCGTATTTCGACTCATAGCGTTTTCCGGGCTCCGTCGACTGAATCTTTTCCTTGATCTTCGGATAGACCGGATCGATCTTCTGCACCGTCTGGTAACTTTTGACCGCAAGTTCCTTGTAATCCCGCTGCTCAAATGAAACGCCGAGATGGTATCGGACCGAGGCCTCCTTTTGCTTGTCCAGCTTGAGTTCTCCGATCATGCCGTTTACCCGATCAAGCACATTTTCCGGGGAATAGACGGTAAACAGGCACTCCATGAAATCGGAAAGGAAATTATCCGCGGGGAAGTCCATGGAAAACAGCTTCTTGTACTCTTCGACCGCCTCTTTGTAGAGGCCGAGCTCCTTGAATGCCGTTGCACTGTCGAAGGTTTCCGGCGCACTTTCTCCGATGGAAAGGCCTGTTTTCAGGTGGGTCACTTCTTCGGAGGAAATATCCTGGGCGATCTCCTGCTCCATCTCCTCCATTTCACGGCCCAGTGCCTTGATCTTGGCCTCGATCTCGGAGCGTTTGGTTTCATCCAGGTCGGAATTGTCTTCCAGTAAGCCCTGATAGACGGAAAGCGCCTCGTCATAGAGACCATGCGACTCGTATGCCTCGGCGGCCTTGATTTTCGACTGAATACCGGATTTCTCGGATACGGTTGTCATTTTCGGATAAATCCTTTTTCTCTATATCCAGGGTTTCATTCGGCCCCAAAAACAATGCAGGACAACGGGCGGGTTTGAAACATGGCGCGCGGACTGCGCCGGATGCATCGGTTCAATTATCGTTTGCGGCGGTATGGGCATTGTAGATGACGGAGAGATAAAAACGTCAGAAAATCCTTTTTTTAAGAATCCGGC
Organism: Desulfobacterales bacterium; assembly: GCA_007134875.1. Taxonomy (GTDB): domain Bacteria; phylum Desulfobacterota; class Desulfobacteria; order Desulfobacterales; family Desulfosalsimonadaceae; genus B1SED10-16. The sequence goes on along the minus strand of SLJY01000026.1, from coordinate 49,055 downwards.
CAATCCGGCTGCCGGCGCTTTTCATACCATCGATTTTGGGCAGCAGAACTTCACAGTTGAGCCGAACCATCGATATCGGTGCGATATCATTCATGGCTACCAGCAAAAAACCGGCCGGCAGCTTGCGAAGGTAAATTCGTCCCTTGTCGTAAACAAAATCCGCTTCCGCATGCCCTCCCAACTCCAGGATGAACGGATCCCAGTTAAATGTTGTAACGGCCCCGGTGTTGCCCCGGTATTGATCCGAAAACCGGGTTGCAACCAGGCCCCCTGCCGAATCAAGCACCACTGCGGCATGAACCCCCTCTATCCCGACCAGATCCTTGAAAACATCTTTCATGAAAATTCCTGCAACCCCCATTTCGTATCCGGTGCGTGCCCGGTCCAGCCACCGGATACCGTTTCATATCATGATCATAACCGTTTCAGCATGTAAAAGCAAAACCTTCGTCCCTACTGGGGTTTAAACAAATACGGAAATAACGTGCTCCCGGGGCACCTGCTTGTCCAGCACGACTACGACATTTTCCTCCCACGGAACCACCAGTACCTGCTCATTATTGCGGTCCAAGTATATCACATTCAGATCGCCCAGTTCAAATATCCGGCCGGCGTCGTTGGCCTGGTAAACCATCCCGGACCATATCGGATCGCTGTAAACGTCCTGAATACCGTTGTTCTCGCCCATTGCCCTGAGAAGCTTCCGCTCGGCGAACGCTGCGGGCGAAATCGATTCGTCCTGGGCGGTCGAAGGCGCCGCTGCCGGAGCAGCCGGTTCTTCTGCCGGATGTTCATCAGAGATGTCAATGTCCGTGGCGGATGACCCTGCCTGCACGTCGCCAGCTGTCTCCTCTTCCGCAGGGCTGTATCCGGACTCATCCCGGGAGCGCATCGCATCGAGAAGAATGGCCTGCAATTCGCCTTCGATGTGTTTTTCCGTGACCGGACAGGTATTTTCAATGGAAAGGGCTACGCCCGACCAGGAAAGAATCTCGTAAGCGGCATCCGCTCCCCGCCGGCTGCCGATGCGCGCCTCCATCAACCGTCCTTCCCGGAAAAACAACACGCCGCTTTTCGTTTCTGAAGGGTGGGTGATGTGGAGGGTGCACGTCTGCGCTTCCATCTCAACCAACTGAAGATAGGTTTCAAGCGATACCTTCCTGAGACTCCCGCCTTCGCTTCGTTTTTTGAGAATCTTTATAATACGGCCGGAGAGCCCGGCGCTGTCGATGGGTTTGGTGATATAATCCACCGCCCCGGTTTTCAAAACCACATCCCGGGTCTTGGGACGATCATGGGCGGTCATCGCCATCACGGGAATATCGGGAAACTGTTTGATAATGCGCCCGATCAGCTCGAACCCGTCCATTCCCGGCATTCGAAGATCACATATGACAAGCGAAATATCGGTTCCGGACAGGGTTTGCAAGGCAGCCCGCCCGTCTTCGGCTGTGATAACGGAAAAAAAATCGGCATATCCCTCCAGTTCCTTTTCCAGCAGCCGAAGAAATGCGGGATCATCTTCTACTATCAACACATTGGGCGTCATAACGATATCCTGTCGGTATTGGATTTCAGGGGCGGCTATGCCGCGGATGTCCCTTACAGGTTTCAGAGCCGCAGGTCGAACTCAATCACTTCATCGGCAAACGCCTGGCGCCACGAATAAAGCTCCCGGCGTAGTTCGGGGACGACGCCGGTTTCTTCCGCAATGCCGGATACGATCTCCGATATGGCCGCTACCAGTTCTTTTGGCGATGCATCGCCCGTAAAGGTCACTTTGCCGCCCTCATACTGGAATTCAGCTGCAAAGGGGTCGAGAAAATCATACGTGTCCACCTTTTCAACAAATTTCCGGTTCAAGAGCGTTTCAAAGTCATGCCGGATTTTCCGGTTATTCCGTATCACCCGTTCAAGGGTGCCCAGCAATCCTTCCAGCATTGCAAGAATGCGCCTGTCATTCTTTTCGGCGGATTTGCGATTTTCTTGAGGCCCCTTTGCGGCTGAAGCCTTTTTTTCCTGTTTGGCTTCCGGCGGTGTCCGCGGTGTTAGGGGGGAGCCTTTTTCCGCATTATCAAGAAAAATCCGCGAAACGCTGAATTCCCCGCCGTATGCCCTTGAGCGGTTGATCAATTCTTCCCGAAACGCCCCGGACCGATCGATATTGCCGGAATCTTCCGCAGGCAAGCCTCCGATCGTCTCCCCGTTGAAAAAAAAGAGAAACCCGCCTTTGAAGTCCCCCTTTAACCGGGAATCGATGTAACCTGTGAGCTTTTCCGCCTCCATCTTGCGGAGAAGGCCTTCAAGGTCTGTGAATTCCGTTGTAAGCCCGTCATAGAGAACTTCCGAATTGGAAAGATTGGCCCAGTAATAAAGCCGATCCGTAAGGATACCGTAAACCGACACGACAAAATTGCTGCTAGAAGCCACCCGCATAATCTGCTCAATGGCGGGCTTCCCGCTCACCACTCCTTTTTTATACTCCAAGCAACCGTTGACCACCTGGTATTCATCAAAATAAAGGGCGCATCGCATCGCAGGAGACTCGAAATGGACAACGCCCGATCCCAACTCTCCCTGGTAGTGCTCGACCAGTTTTTGGATATTCAGATAGTAGCTGTTCAGGTTCCTGATCGCAGGCTTTTCTTTGGGAATAATAATCATTTCGGTCTTACCTCGAAAAAACTCTGATTTGCAAAAATATTATGTCACCTACGCTAAGTGCGCTGCTTTTTTCCGGACTCGCGCAAGCCTTGATCGTGAACTTTTTACAAAGCTGTCGGATCGAGCGTTTTTACGGGTCTATCAAGGCTTTTTCAAATGAAAAACAAGCAATATCGCTCCCGCAGGAACGGCACTGCTTGTTTCCATGGAAAAACAGTCCCATCAAAGCCGTGCTATCTGCGGCGCCTTCTCAGCCGTTCTATGGAAAACCGAAGACTGTCCTGCATCCGGGAGATCGCATCGGCAAGGCTTCCGATTTCGTCCCTGGAACGAATATCGATTTCCGCCTCCATGTCCCCGACGCTGATCCGGTCGGCGACGTCGGTCAGGTATTGGATTTTCCGGGTGAGCCGGTAGCCGTAAATCATAATGCAAAGACCGATGATCACGATGGCGCCGATGAACATACTGATGTTCACGTAGAAGGTCTGCATGGCCATTTCATCCGCATCACGCCTTAGCCCCTCGGTTCTCTGCTCGAATTCATCGATGTTGGAGGTGGCCATTAACAGAAAAGGAGAATCCTCGATCTCAATGGGAACAACCGCCATGAATTTTTCCCGGACGACGCCGTCGGGGTCGAGCCAATGATACTGTCCCGTAACTTCATTGCCGCCTTCCGCGCTCGTAAGAAGCTCCCAGAAGGGATCAAAATGCGGCCCGATCGACGCCCGGACGCCGTCCATATCCATTACGCCGACGATATTCGGATTCGGATGGGCCCATATCGTCCAGTCCCTGCGATCATCTGGCTCCTGGATGAGCGTGGTGTATCCTGTTTCACCGACCGCCTGTACGGCAATACGGCTGAAAACGGGATCATAAGCGAAATCCTCCCGCTCCAGACCTGGATGGGCTCTCAGGTAAATCTCCGACTGCAGGGCCACGTCCCGGGCTTTTTCCAGCAGGAATTCCTCACCCGCCTCGGCTACCAACTGGGTACTTTCATCGGTGATCCCATCAACGAGGAGCTGCAGCTGCCACTGGGTAAAACCGCCGGATACGGCTATCAGGATAATGGGGATTAAGAAAAACAGCAGAAACATTTTTCCGCGCAGGCCAATCCAACCCTTTTTCCTGCCCGTTCCGGTGATCTTCCGGGAAGAGGGCGCAGCTTTCGGCTCTTCCGATATATCCGCTGCGGGTTGTTGCGGGGGCATCGTACCAATGCTTCCCGGCTGGGAAGCTTCCCCGGAGTCCGGGACGAACTCCCTGGTGGGCGAGTCGGTGGAAGCGGATGTCGTATCAATGAGGTTCGACAGTTGCGTCACATGATCACATTCGCCACACCGGACCTTGACGTTCTTGCTGCGCAACGTCTCGATCTTGCCGGGGTCCACATGGTATATTTTCCCGCATTCCTCGCAAATCACCGTCATGAGTCACTCCTCCTTGATGAAAAAATAGTTGGCTTCATCCGGGTAATGCCGCCTTTCTATGTGTTATCGTAATCATTGTCCTTAAAATTTTATCTCTCTTAGTTTCTTTACCATTGCCTGCTGAAAGGCTACCTTCCTTTCTTCGCGCAATATCTGCCGGGCCAGGACATCCACGAGTTCGGCTGCCCGATGGGCGGGGAAACGATCCATGCTTTCGCCCATATCGGCAATCTCATCTTCTATGACAACATCCGCAATCGGCCCCATGGCCTTGGAGAGTTCCGAAGACAATATGTTCAGAAAATCCCAGTCGAGCACCGGCATCGATTCCGCGGCCGTCTCGCAGAGCCGCAGCTGATAGATCCGGTTTACGACCTCCCGCAGGGTCTTCATATTCATATCCAGCGACTGGGCAATCTGACCCAGCGATTTTTTCCCATCCAGTTCCATCAAAACATGCAGCATCTGGCTGTCGAGGGACACCTCCCCCATGTCGGCCCTGACCGTTCGCTTCAAAACCAGCCTGGATATATCACCTGAAAACATGTCCCCCATTTGAGAAGCCTCCGTATGCTATTCGGTGCCTGAACGAAACCGTGACGGCTTCGTAAAAGTCAGATATCTGCGTTACGCGCGATTTCTCAGAATTTGCGGCTTACGCCTTGTAAACATACACGTACGCCAAGTGCCCTGCATTCTTTGAAATCGCGCAAGTCTTGATCTTGAATTTTTTACAAATCCGTCAGATCGCGACTTTTTACGAGTGCATCAAACCGTCTTTTTCTCAAATTTCTGCGTCCGTCTCAAATTTTAATCTTCAAAATACACCCGGTATTCCTGTGGTTAAAATTTTCGCCGTCCTTGACTTTGACGAAAAATCCTGGTTTTCGTTCGGGCACTATTGAGATATCATGCCGGTATTGTATAGACAAAACCCTGTTTCCGTCCGCTGCGGACCGGTCCTTGCCGATCGCAGGCGCATCGGTCTGAAACGGATTGATTCAGGGTTTTTCCATTACCTGCACGGCTTTTGAAATTTCTTCCGCAATCGTGTCTCTTAGTTTCTGCACAATCTGATCCGCAAGACGCTCGATCGCATCGGGACTTTCCAGTCCCGCAGGCGCACCGGCCGTTCTTTCAGCAGCATCGGATGCGGCTGCTCCTTCCGGCAAGGTACCTCCCGCCCGCCGCTTCCGGCTCTGCAGACGCGCCTTGAACGCCTTGAAGGATTTAAGTTCCTCGGAAAGCAGCCGCTTTTGCTGCGCTTTCGGCATCTCTGGATTCCGGATCACCTTTTCAAAAGATACAAACAGAGTAGTGACGAACTTGATAGCGTCCGGGTGGGCACGTGCCTTTCTTGCCCGGATATAGCGGCCGATCGATTCGTGAAGCCGGAGAAACATTAGCAAGATCGTATCCTGACCGTATTTTTCCTTGAGAATGCCCACTTCATCCAGATAACTCTGCATTGCCCCGTCGGTTATTTCCCATTCAATCTCGGAGACCAGGGCCCTGAGGTTATGAACAGGGTCTTCCGCCCGGTCCAGGCCGTTTCCAAGCTCCTCTGTCGCGGCCGAATAGTCCGCGGTTCCAGATTCATCACCGGCATCCACCCCTTCTTCGGAGAAATCACCCGCACCGCCGCCTTCTGGGGAATCCGCTATTTCAAGAGGCCCATCGGATTCAAAATCGTCACCCTCGGAAAACAACTCATCCAGCCTGCTTTCCACCTCGGCACCGATGTCTCCGTCATCTTCGGTTTTTTCCAATGGACTATCCTCCTATTCCAGTTTTTTTCTAAGAGAACTCACCGTCAATGCGATGATTTTTTTCATGGTGGCGGTCACATTCTCACCGGTTATCGCACTTGCCTGAAAATAAGGGGCATTCAACTGGCTGTTCATATCCTTCTGCAAGGTTTCGATCGGTAAAATGGGGATACCTTCCTCCGAGAGATCCCGCTTGTTGTATTGCATGACAAGCGGAATATTGTTGATGTTCTTGTTGAATGATTCGAGATTTTCCTTAAGGTTCTGGAGGGACCGGATATTCATTTCCCGCCGGAGATCCATGGAGTCAGCAACGAAAACAATGCCGTCGACCCCCCGCAGAACGAGTCTTCGCGTCGCATTGTACTTGACCTGCCCGGGAACCGTGTACAGCTGGATTTTGATGCTGTGCCCCTTGATTTCCCCCATATCGAACGGCAGGAAGTCGAAAAAAAGCGTCCGGTCCCCGTAGGTCTTGACCGTGACCATCTCGTTTAAAATTCTTTTTTTGAATTTCCGGTTGATATACTCCAGATTGGTCGTCTTACCGCCCCGCCCGGGACCGTAATAAACGATTTTGACCTGAACCTCCCGCTTTTTCGGATTAATTAATGCCAACGCCCCGTCCTCCGAAACTATTGTAGTTAAAGCCTTCGCTGCTCATGACACGCCGTCCGGCAGAACCATTCGTGTTTTTGCGTCGCCGGCGTCATCAGGCGGGCATACGGAATCCATCCTTGCTGCACACCATCACCGCGGCATCCGGCCGGTGTCAACATGTAAAACGATCAGACCAGCAACTGTATCCGTTTGATGGCTTCGGCAACTTTCAGGCGCAAAAACCCCAAAGAGACGTTCTTGTTGAAAATTGTGAGCAGGAGCAGATCATCGACCACTTTACTGAAATGAATGCTTTCCTCTTCCCCCTTGTGAAACAGCAGGGAGAATTCCTGCTCACCGATAATATTGGCCATGGCACTGACTGCCCCGTAGTTTCCGGCAGCCAGTGCCGCAAGAGAAAACACGTCATGGCTGGTTCCGCCGGAATCGAGGTTGACGATAACATTGCCGGCGAGATCCATCAGGATAACGCTTTGAACACCGAGTTCAATGAGTTCCTCTTCCAGGACGTTCTCGATCGCCTCGATTTGCTCTTTAGTAAAATCAATTGTAAAGTCCATGTTTTTTCACCCCTTTTACAAAGCCCGATAACCCGTTGGATATATACTCTTCTAATGAAGGCGGCGGATGTGCAGGTATTCAGTCCGCAGAAAGACCGTTATTATTTCATACAACTATTTTTTAAATCATTTAAAGATTTTAAGCAATTAAAAAAACATTTGGAACACAAGCGGGCAAAGCACGTCAACAGGAAGAGGCCGGGGGCCGGGCGCGGCCGTGGATAACAACCAGAAAAATCGTATAAGGCTTCTACACCTTGTCTTATGTAATTTAAGACATAAAGTCAATATCTTTCCTTGACGAATGCAGCGCAACCGGCATAAGTGGAATTCTTCGGGAATTGCGCATAACGCGGATATCGGGCTTTTTACAAAGCCGTCACCATTTGTCGTCCGAAAAATAGTTTTCAACAAGCTTTTCGGCAAGCCCAATGTAATCCCGGGGCTCCATCGCGGCGATTCGGCCTTTGACGGATTCCGGAAGGCTTTCCAGGTTGCCGAGAAAATCATCTAAATCCTTCCGTGTAATTTTCCGCCCCCGGGTCAGGGCTTTCAGCTTCTCGTAGGGCGAGGGCTCCCCGTAAAGACGCATGGCCGTCTGGACAGGCTCAGCCAGCAGTTCCAGGTTGTCCTGAAGATCCTTTTCGATCCGTTCCGCGTGGATGGCAAGTTTGTCCAGGCCCTTCAGGGTGCTCCTGAGCCCCACCGCCATGTACCCGAACCCGACGCCCAGGTTGCGAAGCACAGTGCTGTCGCTCAGATCCCGCTGAAAACGGGACTTAAGCAACTTTACAGCCATATGCTCCATAATGGAAATGGCAATGCCCATGTTCCCCTCGGAATTTTCGAAGTCGATGGGATTGACCTTGTGCGGCATGGTGGAGGAGCCGACCTCTCCCTCTTTCAGCTTCTGCCGGAAATAACCGAGTGAAATATACCCCCACATGTCACGGTCCAGGTCGGTTAAGACCGCCGCAACCCGCACCATGGCATGCAGCATGGCGGAAAGGTGATTGGAGGGATTGATCTGGGTGGTGTACAGCAGCGGCTCAAGCCCCAGGTAATCCCTCAAAAAGCGCTTGCTCGCCCCGATCCAGTCCACATCCGGGAGCACGAAATGGTGTGCGTTGAAATTGCCGCTGGCGCCGTTCATCTTGCCTGCAACCGGCAGGCCTTCGAGGCCTTCCGTTTCCAGTCGGATACGCCAGGCGAAGTTGATGAACTCTTTTCCCACGGTAGTCGGCGTTGCCGGCTGACCATGGGTTCTCGCCATCATCGGCACGCCCTTGTGCTCTTGCGCCAACTGCTCCAGCCGGACAAGCATCTCCCGCAGAAGATCCGCCAGCAGGTTTCTGCCCTCCCGGAGCATCATGGCATAGGCCGTATTGTTGATATCGTCCGATGTGCACGCGAAATGAACCCATTCACCGGTTTCAGCGTAGCCGGCTTCCGACAATTGCCGCTTGATGTAGTATTCAACGGCCTTCACGTCATGATTGGTCTGTGCTTCGATCTCTTTTACCGCAAGCGCGCCGTTTACATCGAAGCGCTCGTATATCCGGTCGATATACGCCAAAAGATCGGCGCTTGCTTTTTCCAGTCCGAGATCTTCCAGCAGAAATCGGAGCCACCGGGTTTCCACGTAGACCCGGTAACGAATCAGCCCGTATTCCGAAAAAATGTCATGAAACGATTCCGTCAGGTGTCCATAACGGCCATCGAGCACGGAAAGCGATCGTATTCCCATATCCATCGAGTCCTTATCATTTATTATTCAAATCAGTTATGACGACTTCGCAAAAAGTCCGATATCTTCGCTATGCGTAATTTATCATAATTTCAAACATATAAAAAACATGAGATTTTCCGCAGAGCTCGCAGGTCCTGATCCTTACAAAACCCCATGCTTTTATCTCAGGCACTATAAAATGATACGATCAGTCCGAAGAGACATAGACCGGGGGACGGGTGTCGCTGATAAAAGAACGGATGCCATCGACGATGCCGTTGGCGAGGGTTCGCTGGTATTGCTCGTCTATCAGGCGTTTGCATTCCCGGGGATTACTGAGAAATCCGGCCTCAATGAGAATCGACGGCATATTGGCCCCGAGCAGTACGTAAAACGGGGCCTGCTTCACCCCCTTGTCCGCCACCGGGTTGAACTGTGCGGAGGCCTTGGAGTACATGCCCCTTTGCACGTAGGTGGCAAGCCTGCTCGATTCATTGATCTTGGCATTCTGCATCAGATCGTTCAAAATCTCCTGCAGCTCGCTGATGTTTTTCTTCGACGTGGCGTTTTCCCTTGCCGCCACGGCAATGGAGTCTTCGTCCGTCGTCAGGTTCAGAAAATAGGTTTCAATCCCGTGGGCACGCTGGTTTCTGGACGCATTGGCATGCACTGAAATGAACAAATCCGCCCTGTGGGTGTTTGCCATGGCCGTTCGTTCCTCCAGGGTCAGGTAAGTGTCCGTCGTCCGGGTCAGGATGACTTCAAGGCCGAGATCCCTTTCGATCTTTTTTGCCAGGATTCTGGAAAGATCGAGTACCACGTCCTTTTCATAGACGCCCGGCAGCGCGCCCGGCGCCCCCGGATCCCTGCCGCCATGACCGGGATCTATGACAACACGCCGAACGCCCAGGGCCAGCTGCCGGGCAATGGACGCGGAATCCTGCCGGTCGATCTCCCCGGTGTAATAATCGTCGTCCAGGGTCGCCGTGACCGGCTGCGGCGGATCGGCCTTTCCCCTAACATCGATGACGATCCGGAAGGGGTTTTTGAGTGCAAAGACATTGTAGTCCTCGAAGGATTTCATGTCCGCCACGACCCGCACCGTATCCGGGCAGAACTGGCCGGCCCGCACATCTTTCAGATGCGTATCGTCAATGGATATCCGCCGCTGGATATCCTCGGAGAGCCTGCTTTTTTTCAGATCCACGTAGAGCCGCTCATGATCCAAATTAATGGAGGGATCCTTTTTCAACAGGTTGTTTACATAGTCGGTTTCCCGGTTGGCGTCGATGACGATGCGCGTATAATCCGGGTTGGACCAGTACCGGATGCCTGTGACGGTTGTCGGATCCCCCGCCCCCGGCGCTTTGTCCGCCCTGTCCTTCGACGAAACGACCGTACCGGAAGCCGTCTTACTTCCCGTAAGCCGGGAAATAGGATCGTCTTTATCTTTTCCAAAACCGCCCCCGGAGCCATCCCCGGAACCACCCAGGGACACCCGCGCGCGCTTGCTGTATGCGCTGTCCGGGTATTGCCTGGCGACCTTCCGGAAAATCTCCTCGGCCTTTCTTTCATCCGCCGGGCTGTAGGAATGCGAGTAGAGCTCCCGGTAGAGTTCTCCGGTTCTGTAAAGGCCCGCCGCGGCCCACGGTCCTTCGGGCTCGGTTTCGTGAACCGAATCGAATTCACGGATCACTTCAAGCCAGTAGGATCGGTACTTCTGCTTTTCCTTGGATTTTTTCAAATCCGAGTAGGCAGCCTCCGCCCTGAAATACTGGCTTCTGGCCACTTCGGTCAGATTTTTTTTACCGGATCCTCCGTCCATGCGGCCAAGTTCCCCAGCCGCTCGCTTGCTGTAGGCACTGTCCGGATAGTCGTTTTGAAGACGCTCGAATACCTCGCGCGCATTGTTCCGATCGGAGGGCTTCCGGGATATTTCATACAGTTCCCGGTAGAGACGGCCGGACATGTATAATCCGGCAGGGGCCCATGCCCCTTCCGGGTTGACCCGGCATACCGACTCGAACTGGCGGATGCAGTTGAGCCAGTAGCTGCGGTATTGCTTTCGATCTTCATCCCTCTGGAGACGGTTGAAGCAGGCCTCGGCCTCGGTGTATCGCTGACTGGGAGATGCGCCGGTAGTGGCGCATGAAACCATCACCAGAAAAAGGCAAAGAAGCATTACGGGAAAGATTGCACGCTTCGTCATATCAACCGTCTTGTCCGATAATTTAAATGGCAAAACAAGAACCCTTTTCCAGGGTAGTCATCCCCGTTCACCACCCGTACGCCGGGCCTGATATGGCGGATTGTCCTTTTCGAACGCATCGCCCGCTGACCCCATGACCTTCTCCCGCAGCCCATGCAGGCAGCTGATGGCTTCCATGGGTGTCATGTTGTTAATATCCATCGATATCAATTCCTCGGCCACGATCTCTTCCGGCCGCTGGAAAAGGGAGAGCTGCCGGTAATTTCCCCTTTCGGGGGGCTTGCCGGGCTGCTTCTTTATACGCGGCTTTTTTTCGGCTGCGCCTTTTTCGATTGCGGCAAGGACTTCTCTGGCACGTCCGATCACGGCAGGGGGCACTCCGGCCAGTCGTGCCACCTGGATCCCGTAGCTCCGGTTGGTCGCCCCTGCCTCAAGGGCATGGAGAAAAACAATCTCATCCCCGATTTGCTGCACCGCGATGTTGTAATTTTTTATACGCTTTTTCGTTGTTTCCAGTTCCGTCAGTTCATGGTAATGGGTAGCAAAAAGGGACTTGACGCCCCGGCCGCCTAAATCATGAAGGTATTCCGCCACCGCCCATGCAATGCTCAGCCCATCGTAGGTGGAGGTTCCCCTGCCGATCTCGTCCATGATCACCAGGCTGTCAGGGCCGGCATTGTTGACGATGTTGGCGGTTTCCTCCATCTCCACGAGAAAGGTGCTCTTCCCCATGGAAAGATTGTCCAGTGCGCCCACGCGGGTAAAAATCCTGTCTGTAACGCAAATATCGGCGTTTTTGGCAGGGACGAATGACCCTGTCTGGGCCATGATGACCATCAGGGCCACCTGCCTCAGGACGGTCGACTTACCGGCCATGTTCGGGCCGGTAATGATCAGAACCTGCTCTTCGGCGTTATCCATCCGGATGCTGTTGGGAACAAAGCGGCCACCGGGGGTGAGACGTTCGACTACCGGATGGCGCCCTTCGTCTATAATGATCCGGCCCGCCGTGTTAATTTCCGGGCGGCAATAACCGTATTTTTCGGAAAGCTCGGCAAGCGCCGTCAGAACGTCGGCCCGTGCCGCAAATCCGGCAGCCTCCTGCAGGATACGGTTTTCAGCCGCTACTTTTTCGCGAAGCTGTGAAAAAATCTCGTACTCGAGCGCTGCGCGCCGTTCCTGGGCCGTGAGCACCCTGGTTTCCACATCCTTGAGTTCCTGGGTGATATATCGTTCTGCGTTCACCAGGGTCTGCTTGCGGATGTAGTCCTCCGGCACGGATGGAAGGTGTGCTTTGGACACTTCGATGTAGTATCCGAACACCTTGTTGTAGCGAACCTTCAAGGAATTGATGCCGGTACGCGCCTTTTCCCCGGCCTCTATTTCAGCGATAAAGGACTTGCCGTCCCTGGAAATATCAATAAGTTCATCCAGCCGCCCGTCATAGCCGCGGCGGATCATGAACCCCTCGGTCACGGTCTGCGGCGGATCATCCACAAGCGCCCTGTCAATCTCATCAGCCGCTGCATACATCGATGCAAAGTGGGATTCATCCACCCGGAACAGTTCCGCATCAATGCCGGACAGTGCCCGGATAAGACCTGGAAGCGCCCGGATGGAACGGCAAAGGGCCGCAAGATCCCTGGCGTTTCCCTGGCCCATGGCGATTCGTCCGGCCAGGCGCTCCATGTCGAGCACGTGCTTCAGGCTGGCGCGTACCTCATGCCTTTGCACGGCCTGAAGGCACGCTGCGGCCACCGCACTCTGACGGGAGCCGATGGCCTCCGGATCGAGCAGCGGGTAGCGTATCCACCGGGCCAGAAGGCGGCCGCCCATAGCGGTGACAGTCATATCCATGACGCCCAGCAGCGCGTTTTTGCGACCGCCGGTCTGAAGCTCCGCCACGAGCTCCAGGTTGCGGCAGGTGATTTCGTCGATAAGCAGGTGGTTGCAAAGGTTGTAGGTTTCCGGGAATTTGAGGTGGATGAGCTGCCGCTTCTGCGTTTCCTGTGCATAGTGCAAAAGCGCTCCGGCGGCCCCGACCGCTCCCTGAAGCCCTTCGCATCCGAAACCGTCGAGGCTGCGGGTGCCGAACTGATCCATGATCCGGCCGCGAGCCGACTCATACTCGAACCGGTCGTCCGCGTTATAGCGGATGCATTCATCGCCAAAGGATTCGGCCAGCATTCCGTAATCCGCGTTTTCCCGGGCGGATTCGGGCAAAAGCACCTCGCTCGGCGCGATGCGGCGCGCTTCGTCCACCGTCAGTTCCATATCATCGCTTTGCGTCAGGCGGAGCGTGCCGGTCGATAAATCGAGGCTGGCCAGACCGTAGCCGTCTGTTGCGCGGAAGGCCGAAAGAACGTAGTTGTTCGCCCTTTCGTCGAGCAACTCGCTGCTCAACACCATACCGGGTGTCACGACCCGGACGACTTCCCTTTTAACAAGGCCTTTGGCCGCGGACGCATCCTCCGTCTGCTCGCAAACCGCCACACGGAATCCTTTTTCGATGAGACGGCCGATATAGACTTCTGCCGACTTTACGGGAACACCGCACATGGGGACCGGTTCCGGCTCGTTTTTGTTCCTCGATGTCAGGGTAATGTCCAGCGCACGGGCGGCAACCGTCGCATCCCCGTAAAATAACTCGTAGAAATCACCCATCCGATAAAACAATAGACTGTCCGGATACGCCGCCTTGATCTCCGTATACTGCCGGATCATGGGGGTAATCTTTGAAGCATTTTTCGGTTCAGCGCTGGTTTCAACCATATCGTGACGGAGCCGGTATCAATTTGGCCTTTGACGATTTCATAAAAAGTCCAATATCTGGGAATGCGCGCGATTTTTTGGAATTTCACGTACGCCAAGTACGCTGCATCCGAATGGATCAAGCAAGCCTTGGACTTTTTACAAAGACGCCAGACCGCGATTTTTTTTACGAATGCATCTGGCCTTTACTTACGCGAAAATTCCACATCCACCGCATCGGCGTTTTTATTGCGGGATTCACCCCTGCCGGCCTGTTGTTCTCCGGACCCGGATCCGTATCCGGTCCCGGGCGTGTCAGCCGCAGTCCTCTCCGCACCCTGGGAGGATGCCAGCCTGGATTCGAGTTCATCGATCCGCTTCTTGTCGGCGGTGATTTTCTCATTGAGTTCCCGGATGGTCTTTCGCTTTTTACGTCCATAGGAAAACCCCAGGAGAAGAGCCGCAAGAAATCCCACCACAAACACAACCGCAAAATACAACAGATTCGGAAATTCTACCGATTCCTCAGCAAAATATAGATTGAGGCCTAATTGCTGTTCCGCCATGAAATACTCATTGTTCTGGTAGATGAACGTCACCAGTATCACAACGACGACAAGCCCCAAAAAGTATTTGACCTTCTGCATCCATATCTCCTTTGACAATGTCATTGCATCCTGGCTGCCGATCGCTTTTACGACCGTATGGCTATCCGGATCCGGCGCCGGGAAATGAAAAAAGCGGAAGCGGATTTTTTCCTGTATTTCTGCACCCTATATTGACGCGTTTACGAAAAAAACTCAACCGTTTTTTCCACGAAAGCCGCGGCGGAAAATGCGGGCACAGCCCTGAAGCAGCGCATGGCGACGCTCAGGCAACGTAGCTCACCTTCGGGCGCCGCTTTTCCGGCACCTGCTCGAGGAAATACTGGTCGGTCATGCCTGCTATAAAATCCCTTACAATTTCAGATGGTTGTCGCTGATCCATGTAGTCATCCGCCATCTGGTCGATAAATCCGGCATAAATAGGAGAGTCTGCATTATTCCGTTCGATATCATCATTGTAGCGGTCGAACAGTTCCTCAAAAATCTCCCCGATTAACGAAAGCGCGGATTTATATGTCGGATTGGTGTAAATTCTATCGTAATTGAAACGCTTCAACAGGGAAAGCGCCTCGGACGCTTCGCCGGAAAAAGCCACGTATCCTTTGCCCTGGCTGTTGGTGATCACATCCGTTACCAGGTTGTATACAATGGTACCGTTGGTATTCCCCAGACGCCCAACGCAAGCCGCCGGCAGGTCGCTTCGCCGGATCAGACCCAGGCGTATGGCATCCTCGATATCCCGGCCGACATAACTGATGGAGTCGGAAAAACGAACAACGCACCCTTCCAGGGTCATGGGGATCAACCGAACCGGATCGCCGGCTGTTTTCGCCGCT
Organism: Desulfobacterales bacterium; assembly: GCA_007134875.1. GTDB lineage: Bacteria > Desulfobacterota > Desulfobacteria > Desulfobacterales > Desulfosalsimonadaceae > B1SED10-16. The sequence continues at coordinate 33,872 of SLJY01000026.1, read as the reverse complement.
TTTTCAGCGTCATGCGTTGCAAAGATCTTGTCCGCCGCCGGATGCAGGACGCCGTCATGGGTCTCGCCGTCGTGGCACAAAATGCCGTCCAGGGTCTGCAGGCAGAGGTTCCACCCTTTGCCTTTCCGCTCGACCCGCTCGAGAAATTCCACGCTCTGCACGTTGTGGTGGTACTCCCCGATGCCGCGCGATTTGCACAGCGCGGATAAAAACCGCTCCCCGTCATGGCCGAAGGGCGTATGCCCGATGTCGTGCCCGATGGCGACGGCCTCGATCAGGTCCTCGTTCAGTGCCAGGTAGCGGCCGATGGTCCGGGCCACCTTGGAAACGATCTGAACATGCAGCATCCGGTGGGTTATATGGTCGTTGCGGACCAGGTAAAAAACCTGGGTTTTGTCGATGTAGCGGCTGTAGGCAAGCGAATGGAGAATGCGGTCCACATCCACCGCAAAGCTGAGCCGGTAATCGGATTCAAGCCGGTTTTCCGGTTTTCTTCGTATGCCCGTATCGCTCGGAGTCGCGCGCCCGGAAATCATCTCCTTTTCCCTTGCAGCGGCCGCGGCGCGAAGCGCGCCGGGTGCCAGCCGGCTTTCAGATCCACCCTTTTTCAATCATCTCCTCCATCATCTGCGAATAATCGATCCCTGCCGCCACCAGTCCCTGGCGGCCGTATTTCATGTTCGCTTCCAGCACGTAAAGATTTGTCCCGTGGGCGCATATGTCCAGGCCCACATCGTCCCACCCGCATACCTTTGCGGTATGAAGGGCCAGTTCTGCCGCACCGGAAGCGACCGGCTCCAAGCTGAGCCGGCCCTTCTGTCCCAGGTTGGTACGAAACTCACCGGCATGCGAAATGCGCCAGTACGCGCAAACGATTCGTCCGCCGATCACAACAATCCGCATGTCCCGGTCCACCGGGAGGTACTCCTGGATATAGGCGGGTCGGGGCAGTTCCAGGTAACGGTCCAGGTCCTTTTCGCCTTCCAGAAGGAAAACCCCCCGGCCCAGGGCGGATCCTCGCGGTATTTTTCCGACCATGGGAAAATCGAACCGGGAAAGGATTTTGTCGCGAACCCGGCTGCCGTAAAACGTCCGGGTCCGGGGCGTAGGGATACCGGCCAGATCGAACATGGCCGTCTGGCGAATCTTGTCCTGCACGAAGCGGTAGGTATGCACGCTGGGGAAGATCGGCTTGCCCATGGCGGCAAACATGTCCGCGTAAAAAGTGGAAGGATAATAAATTTTCGGCGCACTGCAAATCAGATCCCGCTCCCGCTCCGAATAATCCGGAAAATTGGGGCGGACGCCCAGCGTTTCGACGTTGCCGCAGTTTCTGAGGCGTCTTTCCAGGGCGATATGGAGACGGCCGGCAGGCATGTCAACGTGCAAAGAAAACGGAACTTGGCTTCACGGGCCGGTCCATCAGTCGCACAGCCTTTCCTCCGGAACCCTGGGGATAAATGCGTCGGGCGCATACTCCGTGTCGAACCAGACTCGTTCAACCACGAGCTGCATGGCCGCATCCGCATTTTCCACAAGCAGCCGATCGGGTATCCGCCGCCCGTTCACCATGCGTGTGGAGACGATTTCTGCCCGGTATTTCAGGTTCCGAAAGCCATAAACCGCTACCTCCCGGACGCGGCTCATGTCGCCGGTAAAGCGTATCGTTCCGACTTCACCGTAAAACCGCCGGTGCAGTTTCATTACCGGGCCCTCCGGGTCGTCTTCCCCCTCGATCCAGGCCGTATCATGATCCGCAACGGGAATGCCGCCGCCAAGAAGTAAAACCAGGTCAGCCACATCCATATCGATGTCCGCAAGCTGGGACAGGTTCTGCCGTAGGCTGCTGATTTTTCGGAAACACCCGTTTTCAGCATACAAAAAATGGCACGCATCGCCGTCGCAAATCAGGCGGACCCCCGGCTGCCCGGCCACACCGACGGTTTCGATCCGGAATCGCTTTTCAGGCACTCCGAGCCATGCGCCGCGGAACGAAAACGATCCCTCACCGGAGTATACACGCAGTTCACCGATCCCCTTGTAGGGAAGAATCTGTTCGTTGATCTCCGCAATCCTTGCAAGCTGAACCTCTGCGGGCGCCACCCGCTGTTCCGGCTGGTCGGGAACGATAAGGCGAGCGCATCCCCCCCCGAGCCCGAAAGCAAGAAGCATAAACAAAACTAAGAAAAAACAGTTTGATAGGTTCATGGTCTATCGGTTTCTGTTTCCTGAATTTTTTCTTTAATTTTCCGGCGCTCTTCATCGTTTCGGGCGCCGGGATCTTCGTTTTCCGATGCCTTACGGGCTTTCAACGCCCGCCGGTAAAGCTCCAGCGCATCGTCTGTGCGCCCCATCTCCCGGTAGGCATCCCCCAGGTGCTCCAGTATGATCGGGTCCATCGGACGCTTTTCCACCGCCTGCTCGAGATAAGGCACCGCCCTGTCGATCTCGCCTTTCTGAAAATAGACCCAGCCCATGGAATCGAGAATGTAGCCACTTTCCGGCTTGATTTCAAGGGCGCGGCGAATCAGGTCCTCCGCCTCGTCCAGACGGATGCCCTCTTCCGCCCATGTATACCCGAGATAATTCAGTCCATCGGCATGTTCCGGATCGAGTTCGATGACGGTTTTCATCTGCTCGACCGTCTTTGCCCGGTTTCCTTTCCGGTCCCAGGCAATGCCCATTTCATAATGGATATCCGCACTGTCCGGATCAATGGCGAGTCCCTGCTCAAGAACATCTACAGCCATATCGTAGCGTCCCGCGTCGATATGAATCGCGCCCAGAAAGCGTATAATTCGCAGCTTTTCCGATCGGTCGAGCCTGTCGGGATGCTCCAGGACCGCCTCGAGTACACGCCGAGTTTCGGCGGGCTGCTCCAGGCGGCTGTAAATGGTTGCCTTCTGTAACGCCGTATCCCCGTAAAACCGGGAAAGGACGCCCACCCGCTTCAGGTGATGCAGGGCATCATCATAGCGTTCCACGAGATATGCGCTGATCCCTGCAAGGTAGTGAAGATCCTGGTCGTCGGGGAGGCCCTTGAGCATCCCCTCGATTACGTCGATGGCATCCTCGTAGCGCTTCCGGGCAATCAACTCCTGCACGACCGTATCGACAACACCCCTTTCGATATCGGCCATCCGGCCCAGATGCTCGAATAAATCGCCGGCTTTGTCGAAATACTCCTGCTCCAAATATATTAACCCCAGGGCAATGGCCGCGGACACGTCATCAGGATCCTCGCTGATGATTTTTTCATACATATCGATCACCTTATGCGGCTCATCCCGGTCATCGTAGAGGTCGATGAGCTCGAAACGAGCCTCCATAAAACCCGGCTCGATAGCCACGGCACGCCTGAAGGCCCGAATCGCGTTATCCTTTTCCCCTGCACCGGCAAACGCCAGGCCGAGATAGTAATGGCCAATATAGGCATCCGGATGGCGTTCGACCATGGTATCGAACACCCGCTTCGCTTCGGCATAGCGCTTATCCTCCAGGTAGAGGCGTCCCAGAACAAGGTGGATATTCTTACGACCCGGCTCGATTCCAAGCACCTTCTCATAGAGCCGGGCGGCTTCTTCGGTCTCGTTTTCCGACTGCCGTATGCTGGCACTGATAATCAACGCCTCGATATTATCCGGCCGGTCTTTAAGGATTTGTTCGCATAAATCCAGGGCTTTTTCCTTCTTATCGATCTGAAGATAGACCAGTGCGAGCTCCCGCTTAAGCAATACGGATTCCGGATCCATCGAAACGGCCGTGACCAGAAGTTCGGCCGCCTCCTCCATACCGCCGCGGCGAATCATGTCCAGAGCCGCAAGGTAATAATAATAATTGCCGGGCCGTTCTTCCAGCCGGACACGGGGAGGATCCTCGCCATTTCCGGCCGGAGCGCCCGGCCGAAGAGCGGCGCACGCGCTCAGGGCAAAGACGGCCAGAAGAACGGCGAAAAGGGAGTGCAATTTAAGGCGGAATTCCATGATCCATCACGATAATTGCTGTTGCATTGGACTGCATTGGGTTGTATCGGCACGCCGGAAAACAAACTCCTAATCCGGGTTCAGGAAATTGTCACCCGAGTTCAGCTTGGGTCTCAGGCGTCGGTTTCGTCCTGCAGGTAATAATAGGACTCGAAATCCGGAATTTCCTTTTCAAGAAAGGCCTTCATCTTCTTGACGATGTTCTTTTCCAGCTGGCGGACCCGCTCTCTGGAAATGACGTACTTGTCCCCGATTTCCTGGAGGGTCTCCGGCGTATCCGTAAACACGCGCTTTTCGAATATGTCGAGTTCCCGCTCATTCAATTGTTTCTTGAACTCCCCGACTTTCTGCCGGATCAGGCTTTCCAGTTCCTTGCGCGCAACGCGGCTTTCCACGGACTCTTCATCGGAGCTGAAAAACGCGCCCCGCTCCGTATCCGAATCGTCCTTCATCGGCTCGTCGAGGGAAAGATCCCAACTATCCAGGCGCTGTCCCATATCCCGGATTTCCTGCTCGGAAACGCCCAGCCGGTCGGACAGAAGCTTGGTCTCAGGGAAAAACCCCTCGTCGATCAGCTTCTGCTTTTCTTTTTTCAGCTTGAAGAAAAGCTTCCTCTGTCCCTGGGTCGTGCCGACCTTGACCAGACGCCAGTTGTCCATGATGAACTTGAGAATATAGGCCTTGATCCAGAATGCCGCGTAATAGGAAAACTTGACATTCTTGTAGGGATCGAATTTCTGGACCGCCTGCATCAGGCCGATATTTCCTTCCTGAATCAGGTCCATGAGATTCTGCATCCACGTCCGCTGAAATTCCATGGCGATCTTGACCACCAGGCGCAGGTTGGACGCTGCAAGGAGAAAAGCGGCATCCGGATCGTCATCCTCCTGGACGCGGCGGCCCAACTCGATTTCCTCTTCACGCGTCAATAATTTGTAACGGCTGATTTCATTGAGGTATCGCTGAAGCGGGTCGTAGGGGACCAGGCTGGTCTGTTCGGAATTGTCCGTTATGGCGCTTTTGAGCCGCTCCACCACGTCCGCCCGAACCGGTGCGGTACCCGTCCCGCCATCCGATTCGCCCGGGGCAGCTTCGTCTTTCAGGCCTTCGAATGGATCGACGTTTAACAGTCCATCCGCGCCGTCACCATCCACGTCGTCCCGGACGCCGTTTATATCTTCCATGCCCTGCGAATCCAGCGTTCCGGAGCCAGCCAAAGATCCCGATTCCTTTTGTCGCTCGTTTTTCGTCATCTGTATTTTTCCACTGTCAATCAACCCGGATCATTGAATAGCTTAGCAATTCCCCGTTTCTTTCATATTATACACATTATAATTTATATGGACAAAAAACACAATCAATGGTAAAAAATCTTATTTTTGCCCCTTTCTTGCAAATTATCTGTCAAATTACCTGTGCCGGATATCTATCATTCATTGATGCGCCTGTAGCTCAGTTGGATAGAGCAACGGACTTCTAATCCGTAGGTCGGAGGTTCGAATCCTCCCAGGCGCGCCATCTTTCACTTTCATGCCCGCAATCGAACCGCAATCCGAAACCGCCCGTCCCCAAAAGCCATCCGCAAGCAATCTTAAAACGTCTCCCTGATCCTCTTTGAACAATCAACCGAAAAACGCATCAACCGGCATGGGGCTTTGCAGTCCGAAAAGCCCCTTGCCGGTTGATACCGTGTTTGCCAACGGCCGGAATCCGGTGCCAGCGGAAATGTCCGGGGAAATGTAAAAATCCCGGGTTTCGTTCAGGCACTAGTTAGAACCTATCACAAAACTGTCTTTCGGCCTAATATCTTTGTTGGCGCCTTATTTCAAATCCTCGAAATGCCCCGGTATGTCTGCGGTTCGAAATAAGACGCCACCGCGATCTTGAAGCGAGATCCGAATGTTGAGATGGGTTCTAGTGCCCGTCGCCGGTATTCCGGGCATGGATCAAGGTCCAGTAGCCGAAAAGATTAACCGAATCCACATCGATCACCGGTATGCCCATGTTATCGACGAGCCATTCCATGGGCAGGCGCGGGCTGAAGCCCAAAACATTCTGAAAAGGCAATAGAAAAGTTTCCAGCATTCTCGGCAGCAGATTGTTATTGCTGAAATGGTTGAGTATGAAAATATCCCCGCCCGGTTTGCAGACCCGCTTCATTTCGTCAACAAGGGCCTTTGGCTGCGGAACCACGGAAACCACGTACATGGCCGCCACCTTGTCAAACGAATTGTCCGCAAAACTCATGTTCTGGGCGTCCATGAGAAACAGGGAGCGCTTTGCATCCCGGCTGCCGTTTACATATTGCTTTGCGATCTGTAGCATATCCGGTGAGATATCGATTCCGGCCACATTGATATCGTCGCCATAGTACGGAAGGGTGATACCCGTGCCGATTCCCACTTCCAGGACGTGATCGCCGGACTTGCAGCTCATCTTGTTCATGAGCTGCCTACGCCCGTGTTCAAATATTTTGCCGAATATCAGGTCGTAGTTTCTGGCGTATCGCCTGTAGGCCCTGACTATCGCTTCATCTTCCAAACGAAACATAAAGAACTCCAATATCGATGCACTCTGTTTTTAAGCCCCTCGCATTTCGAACCGTATCGACAACCGATTTTCGGCGTCCCGGAAAACAATCCTGTTTGCCATGCCCCGGCATGTGACCTTCTGAACTGAACGCCTTCTGAACGCAATTGACAAGAGTGACTGTTTATCTTAATCTATCGGCTGAACGAAAACCGACTTTTTTTGCCGATCTCTGCGCCCGGCTCAAATTTTAATCCTCAAAATACGCCATGTATTCCTGCGGTTAAAATTTTCGCCGTCCCTGACCTTGACGAAAAATTTTGGTTTTCGTTCGGCCGCCATTTACAAACCATCTGCAGGCTCGGTTTGCGATGGAAGGATGAAGTCAACGGAAAGATCCGGTAATATGATTCTCCGTCGGATTCCTTCCCTCATGTTCCCTGCAAACCATCGGATAAGGCATGTTTTTTTGCGTGAGTTCGGCCAAAAAAATAAATAAAAATTGTATCAAAGAACCGGGACAGTTTCAAAGTATTTTTTAACCGTATGCTGTGAAAACCCCGAAAACACCAAACCAGTCGCGGAGGATCGAGATGAGCTACAAAAACGTACTTTTTGAAGAGCAAAACGGCATTGCAACCCTTACGTTCAACCGGCCCAAATCCCTTAATGCGCTTAATTCCCAACTGATCACGGAGGTATCAGCAATTCTTGACGAAGTGGGTGAGAACGAAGATATCCGTGTGCTCGTTCTTACAGGTGCCGGAGAAAAAGCCTTTGTCGCCGGTGCAGACATTACCGAGATTGCAACCCTCAACCCGGTACAGGCGCGCCATTTTTCCAAACAGGGCCACATGGTCATGGACAAGCTGCAAGATCTGCCCATACCGGCCATTGCGGCGGTGAACGGTTTCGCCCTTGGGGGAGGACTCGAAATTGCCCTGTCGTGCGACTTCATCTATGCCTCCGAAAATGCGAAATTCGGCCTTCCCGAGATCAACCTTGGGATCATACCCGGATTCGGCGGAACCCAGCGCCTTGCGCGGATCGTAGGAAAAAACCTGGCAAGGGAAATGATTTTTACCGGAAAGATGATCGACGCCGCGGAAGCCGAGCGAAAAGGTATCGTTAACCGGGTCGTGGGCGCAGACCAACTGATGGATGAGGTGAAAAAAACGGCCGGCGCCATGGCCGCCAAGGGGAAGGTCTCCCTGGGTGCGGCCAAACAGTCCGTAAACGACGGCATGAACGTCGATCTCGCAAGCGGCTGCGAAATCGAGATCAACGCATTCGCCCTGTGCCTTGCCAGTGAGGATGCAAAGGAAGGCACTACCGCGTTTCTGGAGAAGCGAACCCCGAATTTCAAGGCAAGCCGCAAGGGATAGTTTTTTTTTCTTGACATCGGCTGTCCATCCGTTTAGACAGGAACAACATGCGCTTTGGAGGATTTCGTTTCACTGCGCATTTGAAACCCAACAACACAAATAATGCCTGAACGAAAATCAGGGGTTTTCGTTCAGGCATTCAATAGACCATAACCGGGTAATCAAGGCCATGAGCAAACTGCCAGCCCGCCCGGCGGATTTCGGGGACTTCTTCTTTTTTAGAAGGTCTTCCCATGCATCGGCCGGATCGGCACCATAAGCGACAGGTAAAAATCTGCCAGCCGGATCATGAGCATGCCATGGGAAGACGCGCAAGGGTCGCCCGTGGTTTTTCTTTTTTATGGCCGTGGGGCGCCCGCCCCCGGCCATTTTTGTTTTCCGCACACCCAAGCCGCAAAGGACGAAACGGATGATTTTCAACATCGAATACGAAACCATGCCCCGGGAAGCACTGGAATCGATCCAGCTCCGGCGCTTGCAGGCAACACTTTCGCGCGCCTATGCCGCGGTTCCGTTCTACAGAAAACAACTTGACGACGCAGGGGTCAAACCCGGTGACGTCAGATCCCTTTCAGACCTGTCGCGCCTGCCCTTTACCGCCAAGCAGGACCTGAGGCACAATTATCCCTTCAACATGTTCGCCGTGCCCATGGACAATGTCGTCCGGATCCACGCCTCGTCGGGCACCACCGGCCAACCCACCGTGGTGGGCTACACCGCCCGGGACATCGATACGTGGGCGGAGCTCATGGCACGCTCCCTGAGCGCGGGCGGAGCGACCCGGGGGGATATCATACACAACGCATTCGGCTACGGGCTTTTCACCGGGGGACTGGGCGTACATTACGGCGCCGAAAAACTCGGCGCCTCGGTCATACCGGTCTCCGGCGGCAACACCCGCCGCCAGGTAATCATCATGAAGGATTTCGGACCAAGCATTATGACGGCAACGCCCTCCTACGCCCTCCATCTGGCCGAGGCGGCCGACGAAATGGGCGTTTCATTCCGGGATCTCAATTTCCGCTTCGGCATTTTCGGCGCGGAGCCATGGTCCGAAAGCATGCGGCGGGAGATCGAGGAAAAGCTTCATCTCAAGGCTGTCGATATCTACGGACTGAGCGAAGTGATCGGGCCGGGCGTATCGATGGAGTGCCATGAAGCGCAAAACGGGCTGCACATTTTCGAAGACCACTTCATCCCCGAAATCATCGACCCGGAAACCGGCCAGCCGCTTCCCTGGGGAGAAACCGGGGAGTTGGTCATCACCTCCATCACAAAGGAAGCCTTCCCGGTCATTCGCTACAGGACCCGCGATATCACCTCGCTCAATCCGGAGCCGTGCATCTGCGGAAGGACCATGGCCAGGATGAACAAGGTAAGCGGCCGGACCGACGACATGCTGATCATTCGGGGCGTTAACGTATTTCCCTCTCAGATAGAAAGCGTGCTTATGGAAATACGGGGCGTGGAGCCCCACTACCAACTCGAGGTGGACCGCAAGGACAACCTCGATGTCCTGACCGTCCGGGTTGAAATCAGCGATTCGGCGTTTTCCGATGAGGTCAAGGAGCTGCAGCGCCTGAGCGAAACCATTCGAAATAACATCAAGGAAACCCTGGGCGTGTCGGCCAGTGTCAAGCTCGCCGAACCCAAGACCATCGCCCGGAGCGAAGGCAAAGCCGCCCGGGTGATCGATCGCCGGAAACTGTAGCAGGCAAAACAAGGAATAACGAAACATTTTTATCAAGGGAGGGAACCTATGCAGGCACAGCAGATATCCATTTTTCTTGAAAACAAGGCGGGCAGGCTGTCCGAGGTAACCGGGATCCTGTCGGATGCCGGGGTAAACATCCGGGCCCTGTCCCTGGCCGACACCTCGGATTTCGGTGTGCTCCGGCTGATCGTGGACGACAACGAAAAAGCCGAAAGCGCCCTGAAGCAAGGCGGGTTCACGGTCAAGACAACCCCCGTGGTCGCGGCACTGGTCAACGACCGGCCCGGCGGACTCCACGGCATTCTCGATTTACTGACCCGCAACGGGATCAACGTGGAATACATGTATGCATTCGTTCAGCAAAGCGGCGACAACGCCGTCATGATCTTCCGGTTCGATAAAATCGACGAAGCGGCGCGCATCCTTTCCGAAAACGGCGCGGAGATCATTGACGGCGACAGGCTCTATGCCATGTAGCACGTGAAAAAGGCATAAGCCTTTTCCGGCGAAGCGGCAGAAAACCTTTCAAACACAAGGAGAACAGCATGTCATCGAAAAACAAACACCGCATCACAGCAATCATTGCGGGCATCCTCACGGCAGCCTGCCTGATGCTGGCGTCTCCGGCCGGGGCAGATTCCGCAAAAGACCCCATCAAAATCGGCGGGATCTTCTCCGTGACCGGACCGGCATCCTTTCTGGGTGATCCCGAAAGAAAATCGATGACAATGGCCATCGATCAGATCAACGAAGCCGGCGGCATCGACGGGCGGATGCTCGAGGCGGTTATCTACGACACCGAGGGAGACCCATCCCGTGCCGTGATGAACGCCCGCAGGCTCATCAACCGCGACAATGTCACCGCCATCGTGGGCCCCAGCCTCACGCCCACCTCCCTTGCGGCCGTACCGGTTGCAGAACGGGCGCGGGTACCCATGATCAGCTGCGCTGCGGGAAACCGGATCACGGAGCCCATCAAGCCCTGGGTTTTCAAGACCGCGCAGAGCGACATACACGCGGTCAGCAGCATCTACAAGCACCTGCAGGAAAACGACCTCACTAAGATTGCCATCATCACCGTATCGGATTCCTTCGGCGAAAGCGGCAGGGACCAGCTCATCGAACAGGCGGATGACTTCGGCCTCGAACTCGTGGTACAGGAAAACTTCGGGGTGTCCGACACGGATATGACCGCCCAGCTCACCAATATACGCCGGGCCCAACCGGATGCAATCATATGCTGGGGTACCAACCCGGGCCCCGCCGTGGTCGCCAGGAACATCGATCAACTGGATATCGATATACCGCTTTACATGAGCCACGGGGTCGCCTCCCCCCGGTTCATCGACCTGGCCGGTGACACGGCCGAAGGAATCCTGCTGCCCACCGGGCGCATCCTGGTGGCAGACATCCTGCCGGACGACGATCCCCAGAAACAGATTCTCAAAGACTATATCGAGGCCTATGAAACCCGCTTCCAGGAACCCGCATCGGCATTCGGAGGCTACGCTTTTGACGCCATCAATCTTCTGGCCAAGGCGATGAAGGGGACGGACGGCGACAAGAACAAGATCCGGGACAACCTCGAAAACATTGAAAACCATGTGGGCATCAGCGGTACGTTCAATTTCTCCGAAACCGATCACAACGGGCTTGCCCCGGATGCATTCGTCATGGTTCGCATCCAGGACGGCACATGGGAGCTCGTGGACTGACCAGCTCCCTGTTGATCGCTCAGCTCAGTCCATATATAGTGGCTGAATGAAAAACAGGATTTTTCGTCAGCACATCCCATGTTCCTTGACAACGGGACCACACAGAAAGAGGCGGTTTTCGTTCTGCCGCTAATATAACAACCGATTGCACGCTGCATGCGGGCACCTCCGGCATCACCGCAGGTGCCCGCATGCAGGGCGGACTCTCAAATAAGCATTGGACGGCCATTCATGCAGGAATTCCTACAATATTTTTTCTCCGGTATGACCAACGGGGCCATCTACGGTGTCATCGCGCTGGGTTTTTCCATGCTCTACCGGTCCACCGATCTGATCAACTTCTCCCACGGCGAGTTCGTCATGATCGGGGCCCTCACCATGGTCACCCTGACCATGGGATTCAGGATACCGGTTCTGCCGGCCATAATCATGACCACCATTTGCGTGGCTTTCCTGGGACTCCTATTCGAACGGCTGGCCATTCGTACGGTCCGACGCCCGGAACCCATCGTGCTAATTATCATTACTGTGGGGGCATCGATTTTTCTACGGGGTACGGCAATGCTGATATGGGGCAAGGATGCATACGCCATGCCATCGTTTACCCCCCATCCGCCAATCGATATTGCGGGGGCGAGACTTTTGATGCAGAGCATCTGGATTATCACCATATCGGTGCTGATTGCGGGGAGCCTGCATTTTTTCTACAAAAAAACGCTTGCAGGCAAGGCCATGCACGCCTGCGCCATCAACAAACAGGCAGCCTGGCTCGTGGGGATTCCATTCAAGGTCATGATCCTACTGGCTTTCGGGATCTCCACCGGCATGGGCGGCGTCGCCGGCACCATCATCGCGCCCATTACCATGCCCGCCTATGACATGGGCACCATGCTAGGCCTCAAAGGCTTCTGCGCGGCAATGCTGGGCGGTCTGGGCAGCCTCTGGGGATCCGTCCTGGGAGGGTTTCTTCTTGGCATACTCGAAGCACTGGGCGTCGGGTTCATTTCCTCGGGCCTCAAGGACGCAATGGCCTTCCTGCTGCTGCTGCTTGTCCTGTATTTCCGCCCGGGCGGCATTATCAGCGCAGTCTCGGTGAAACGGTTTTAACCATGAGAAAGCCAGACAAACACACCATCGCATGCATCCTTTTCGCTGCAGGCGCCGCAGCGGTCGGGCTCATGACAGACGATGCCTATTACCTCCAGGTGCTCATCTTCATCGGGATCAACACCCTGCTGGCCCTGAGCTTAAATCTCCTGATGGGGTATGCCGGCCAGATCTCTTTGGGACATGCTGCATTTTACGGAATCGGCGCCTACACCACCGCTGTTTTGTCGGCAACCTACGGATTTTCACCGTGGCTGGCCCTTCCGGCCGCCATTGTCATGGCCATGGCCGTCGCCTACATCGTCGGCAGGCCGACCCTGCGGCTGACCGGCTATTACCTGGGTATGGGCACTCTGGGATTCGGGATGATCGTCAGCATCGTCTTCCGGGAATGGCACAGCGTTACAGGGGGCGCATCCGGGTTCGTGGGCATTCCGCCCCTGGAAATCGCAGGTTTTGCCTTCGACACGGACCGCAGCTATTATTTCCTGGTATGGGCAGTGGTCCTTTTTTTCTTTCTTCTCAGCCGGCGGATCATCGACTCCCGGGTGGGGCGCGCCCTGCGGGCCATCCACGACGGGGAGCACGCGGCCTCGGCCATGGGGATCGACACGGCCAGGATGAAGCTGCACATCTTTATACTGAGCGCGACCATGGCATCTCTGGCGGGTTTTCTCTATGCCCACCAGGTCTATTTCATCAGCCCGGAAACCTTCGGCTTCATGGCTTCGATCAAGATTGTCACCATGGTGGTTATCGGGGGAATGGCCAGCATCTGGGGTTCGCTTTTCGGGGCGACCCTGCTCACGATCCTCCCGGAGTGGCTGCACGCCTTTGCGGACTACGAAATGATGGTCTACGGCTTGATCCTCATGCTCGTGATGATTTTTCTGCCCCAGGGCCTGACCCGCGGCATTATCGATCTTTATGAAAGCAGCCGGAAAAAACATGACCAGTGATAATACCATTCTCGACATCGAAACGGCGTCCATCAGTTTCGGAGGCGTCCGGGCATTGATCGACATCAATTTTTCCCTTGCCCCGGGATCCATCACGGGCCTTATCGGCCCCAACGGTGCGGGGAAAACTACGCTTTTCAATCTGGTAACGGGAATAATCCCGCCGGACTCCGGACGTATCCTGTTCATGGGGCAGCCCATCGGAAAAAAGCCTGTCCATGAGCTGGTTCGCATGGGCATTGCCCGGACGTTTCAAAACGTGGAGCTTTTCTCCTCCATGAGCGTCCTGGAAAATGTGCAGGTGGGGATGCATACCCGGACGTCGTGCGGCATTTTCGGCAGCGCCCTTCGTACGCCGGGCATCGTGCGGGAAGAAAACCGGTCGCTGGAAAAGGCTGCCCAACTGCTCGAGTTCGTGGGCCTCGGGGAGCATGCGAAGCGCAGAAGCGCCGATCTGCCCCTTGGATGGCAGCGTTTGCTGGAGCTCGCACGCGCCATGGCATCTGAGCCCCAACTGCTGCTTCTCGACGAACCGGCCGCAGGGCTCAATACCAACGAGACGGACATGCTTGGCGATCTGATTGAAAGCATCCGGGGCCGTGGCGTAACCGTTTTGCTCGTGGAACACGATATGGCCCTTACCATGAAGCTCTGCGACAGGATTATCGTCCTGGACCGGGGTCGCCTCATTGCAGACGGACCGCCGCGGTCCGTTCAGGATGATGAGGCCGTGATGGCGGCATATCTCGGAAAACCCCGAAACGATGCTAAAACCTAATCTGATCGATTTTCAAGTTTGATGCACTCGTAAAAAGTCGCGATCTGACCGCTTTGTAAAAAGTTGAAGAACAAGGCTTGCGCAATTTCGAAGAATGCAGCGTACCTGGCGTACGTGTATGTTTACAAGGCGTAAGCCGCAAATTCTGAGAAATTGGGCGTAACGCAGATATTGGACTTTTACGAAGCCGTCAAACTTGAAAATTCCGATATAAGGTACTGTAAATGGAATCGATGCTTCGCATACGCAATCTGAAGTGTTTCTACGGCCGCATCATGGCCGTGAAAGGAATCAGCCTTTCGGTGAAGCAAGGCGAGATCATCGCCCTTATCGGCGCCAACGGCGCGGGGAAAAGCACGCTGATGGAAGCCGTCAGCGGCATTTTACGTTCCTGGACCGGCGAGATTGTCTTTGAAGGAAAAAGCATTAAGGGACTGGATCCCCCGGCGGTGGTCCGCTCCGGAATCAGCCTCGTCCCGGAAGGCAGACTGATCTTTCCGCCGCTTAACGTCTACGACAACCTGCGGCTGGGCGCATACACGCGGTTGCGGCAGCGGGCAAAAGAAGAGGTGGGGCAATCCATGGAGATGGTCACGGCCCTGTTTCCCATCCTCGCGGAGCGTTTCACCCAGCCGGCTGGGACCCTTTCCGGCGGGGAACAGCAGATGCTGGCCATCGGCCGCTCGCTGATGGCCAAACCCCGGCTGCTTCTTCTGGACGAACCGTCCATGGGGCTTGCGCCGCTTATCGTGGAAAAAATTATGGAAGTCCTGGAGACGCTTCGCCGGAAGGGTCTTACCATTGTGCTGGTGGAACAGAACGCCCGGGCGGCGCTTGAAGCTGCCGACAGGGGATATGTGTTTGAAACCGGCACTGTCGTACTGGAGGGAAAGGCGGATGAGCTGCTTTCCGACCGGAACGTGAAACGCGCCTATCTCGGCAAGGACTACGAGGAATTTGACGATGAACAACGATGATTTTTTGAGCTATTCGCCGGAAGACAAACACCAGCTCCAGCTTGAAAGGCTGCAGAGCACCCTGAACCGTGCGTTCCGGCAGGTCAGCTTCCACCGGCAGCGTATGAAGGCGGCCGGCATCGAGCCGGGGCAGATTGAATCCGCTGCGGACGTGGCGAAACTCCCCTTTCTGGAGCGGGCCGATTTCAACGAGCACTATCCCTATGAACTCTTCGCCGTTCCCTTGCGGGATATCGTCCGCATCCACACGGCGCCGGGAACATCGAGAAACCCGACCGTCAGCGGGTATACGGCCCAGGACCTGGTCAACTGGCGGCATATGACCCGACGGGCCCTTTCCGCGGCATCGGTGTCACCCAACGACATCCTCCAGATCGCTTTCAACCCCGGCCTTGCCAACTGGGGCCGGAATTACAAGGACGCAGCGGAAGACATGGGCGTCAGCGTGATCCCCAATACGTGGCTCTCCACGGAAAAGCAATTCATGGTGCTGCGCGACTACAAAACCACCGTACTGATCACTTCCCCGGCATTCGCCCTTCAACTTGCCGGCTACATGCACAGGATGCAGGTCGGTCCGGCCGCCCTGAACCTCCACACGATCATTACAGCAGGGGAAAAGATTTCGGATAAACTCCGTCAAACCATCGGGGAGCAAGCTTTTGTAACATGCTGGGAGCATTACGGCTTAAGCGAAGTTCCCGGACCGGCGATCGCGTTTGAATGCAAGATGCACGGCGGACTGCACATCAACGAGGACCACTTTCTAGCCGAAATCATCGACCCGGAAACCATGCAGGTCATTCCACCAGGGCAGCCCGGAGAACTGGTGCTCACGACGCTGACCACACGCGCCTTTCCCCTCATTCGTTTCCGGACCGGCGACAAGGCGCGTATCATGGAGGAGCCGTGCTCCTGCAAAAGCCCCCTTGCCAGAATCGAATGGTTCAGCGAGCGCGTCGATGACATCATGAAAGTAGACGGTGTCAATATCCACCGACAGCAGGTTGTAAGCATAATAGAAGACGGTTTGCCCGTATCCGCAGCACAGGTCAACTGCCGGGTAAATGACGACAACGGCCGAAAATTTCTTGAAATTTTTCTCCCGATGAACGAAGAAATCTTCTCGGATGAGATCAAGGAAATCGAAATGCTGCTCCGAAAAACGGAAGACCGCCTGCGGGAGGATCTAGGCGTTGCGGTGGCCATCCGCCTCTTGGAAAAAGGACAATCCGGTTAAAGCGCCCGGGTCGTAGGGCGCTTTAACACAGTACATGCCGGACATGTTTATTGACTCACCTCATAGGACATGATGTAGACTTCCATCTCATCGGGTATTTCCTCAGGGGCTTCGCCTCCGCCCGTGGGGTAGTAGGCCACACCGATAAATTCGAAATCATCCTGTTCGCCGGCGCCCAGGTAACGAATAACTGCTGTTTCCTCATCGGCCTTTTCCCTTTCCGGGAGATACCATCGGCCGTGCCGGTATGTCGGGGAGCAGGAAGGACAACCTCCTGTAATCACAAGTTTTCTGACATCCACGTCGCCAACGTTTCGCACCGTACCCGTGGCCTTCACGGCATACTGCCGCTCCGTGGCCATAGCAATGGAAAAAGACTCGTTGGTTATCAGCAGTTCCGGCTCGGGGGGATCACCGCCGCAGCCGGTCAGTGAAAATACGCCTACGGCCATAACCATGCATGCCGCCGCGGCAATCGATACAAACCTGATCATCATTGCTTCCTTGCCTCCATTACCCGTTATTGTTGATTTCCTGTCGGTTAAAAGGAACTGGCTTTCGGCGGATTAAATCGTTTTTTAATACCATCAAAAAATAACAGAATCAAGTAACAAGCCACGAAAAAAACGCTCCAACGAACCGGTTTGACGCAATTGGTTTCATTGCGAACACTTTGGAAAAAGTTCAAGATCACTGCTTGCGCAATACCAAAAAATGAAGAGTGCTCAGCATACGTGATATTCTTCAAGGATTGCGCGCAGGCGTAGATATTGAACTTTTACCAAGCCTTTAACCGTAATATTGTTGCAGAATAAAACCAACTGTTATTTGTCGATAATGCTGCTATTTCATTTTCGCTTGATTTTCGGCGTTATTTGACTTACCAGTTTAAGCCAGTTTAAGTATGATGCTCTCGTAAAAAATTGCAATCAGACGGTTATATAAAAAGTCCTAAGATCAAGGATTGGGGCCTGTGCGACTCCGAAGAATGCGGAGTACTACCTGGCGCACGCGAAACCCTGAGAAACCGCGTATAGGCGCAGATATTAAACTTTTTACGAAGTCGTCAAGTGTATCGTAGCAAAAATGATGAAACACTTTGGGAGGTGGGCAATGAAACAACCCCTGATCATCCTGGCTCTGACCGGCGTGCTGATTGCAACAATACATAGCACCGCCTTTGGCACCAACCTGGTTGAAAACGGCAATTTTGAACAGAGCAGGGAGGATGCCTCTCCCGCTGGATGGACATGGGTACTGGCCAGAAATACCCAGGCGGAGATTTCCCTTGACGAGGCGGAACGGATTCAGGGTTCCCATTCCCTCAAAATCTCCGTGAAAGACGATACAGGACAGGTCAACCTGATGCCCGAGGCAACGGCCATGGCAACGCCTCAACCTGGGGCGACCTACGAACTGTCCCTGTGGATCAAGACCCTGGACCTGACCTACAACCGCATTATGGTAACGCCTGCCGTACGATTCAACTTCCGGCCGACCCACGTACGTCCCACCCCGATGTTCAACCTGATGGATGACGTTGGCAGCACCAGGGACTGGGAAAAACTGACCATGCAGATCACCGCCCCCGATGATGCCCGGGAGTTCATATTCGACATGATCATTACAAAGGGAACCGTATGGATTGATAATGTTTCCCTGACAAGAATCGATTGAAACGCCTGTTTGATACACTCGTAAAACGTCGTAATCAAAAGCGTTTGTAAAAAATTCAAATCCGAGCTTAAGATATAGTAGTGCCAGAACGAAAGCCGGAATTTTTCGTCAAAGTCAAGGACGGCGTAAATTTTAACCGCAGGAATACCTTGCGTATTTTGAGGATTAAAATTTGAGCCGGACGCAGAGATTGGCGAAAAATTCCGGCTTTCATTCTGGCGCTATGGCAGGATTGGGCAATTTCAAGGAGTGCCGCCGCCGCCCCCCGCCTATGTGAAGTCCCGGCAAATTGCGTATAACGCGAATATTGGACCTATACCAAGTTGTCATGTTTCAAGAAGGATATCCCGCAAACGCTCCATGTCTTCTTCCGTCAGGTCGGTTCGTTCGAGAAAATAGCCCGCCGCGGAACCGTAACGGGTTTTGATATGTTCGATCACCGCCTCGATGCAGTCCCGGGGCGCCGTCAGGTAGGGAAACACGCAGTCCGGATCGATTCCCTGCCCGCTCATCAGCCGGTAGAGATCGGGCAGCAGCTCCGCGATATAGATGTTGGATAACTGATGGTCGTCTATGACCGCCTCCTCCGGGACCCCCACGACGAGCAATATCAGGGCGGCACAGGTGCCGGTACGGTCTTTTCCCCCGGTGCAGTGAAATACAAGGGGCCCGCCTTCCGGATCGAGCAGCTCGAAAACAACCCGCTCCCACGCAGGGGCAAATGATTCGATGTTGCCGATATACCCGTCCACCATGAAATCCGGATTGAGCCAATCCGTATCCCCCTCCCGTAAACGTTTCACGGCCTCCCCGAAATCATATTTTCCATGGGTGACCGGCAAATGGATGTAGGCTGTATCGTCCACCGGGAGGCGGTCGGGGCTGTTTGCAATTTCCGAGTCGGTCCTGAAATCGACGACGCGGCGAACGTTCATTTCGCGCAAAAGAGCTAAATCCCTTTCCGATAGCTTCCCAAGACCGTCCGAGCGGAAGACCCGCCCCCACCGGACGCGGCGGCCGTCACGCGCGCCGTATCCGCCCAGATCCCGGAAGTTGACCGCCCCGTCGAGATGCAGTCGGCGCTCGGCAACGATCATTCGGCTCTTCCCCGACACAACTTCAAAGTAATGCCTCGCGCGAGGATCCAGCCAATCGATGTCGACGCACCCGTCATCGGAAACCGCCAGCGGTGTGCGCCGGTCGATAGCATCGGGGGACCTGCCGTGATATATAATCGCTTCCCCGCCGGGATCGTTGGTCTCCCAGCAGATTCGCAAAACACCGCCTCCGATTTGCAAGGCCGCAACATCGACAATTGTAAAGGCCCGGCACCTATTTGTGTTTTTCATTTTTTCCATGGTTGCCTATTTTACAGGAAATCCAGTCCAAACACCATTCATTTAACTGCCTCGTAAAAGTTCAATATCTGGCCCTGCGCGCATTTTCTTAAAATTTTACGCACGCCAGGTGCGTTGCATTCTTCAAAATCGCCCAAGCCTTGATCTTGAACTTTTTACAAAGCCATCAAGATCAAGATTTCTTCTGAGTTGACCGATATTCAAACGGCCGGCCAATATGGACAATATCGCGGTGGATGATTATAAGTATAACATGTCAGCGTGAATCACACCGATTTGCGCAGTATTTCGCCCGGCGTGTTTCACCCTGATTAAACGGGAAAAATACCGAAGGGAGGATGACATGGAAAAGACCGATTCTGATATGCTTAAAAAACCTCGAACCCGCGCTCCGTCTATAACCCGCAAATCCATAACCTGCCGGCAGTTCGTCGAAGAGGCACTCGACCATGCGGGAATCACCATCAACGGAGACCAGCCCCACGACATCCTGGTATACAACGACCAACTCTATGAACGGATCCTGCGGGACGGATCGTTGGGAGTGGGGGAAAGCTACATGGACGGATGGTGGGACTGTCCGGCTCTCGACCGTTTTTTCGACAGGATTTTCAGGGCCGACCTGAAGCGATATTTCGAAGGGAACTGGCATTTCTACCTCCATGTGCTGAAATCCCGCCTGAAAAATCTCCAGGAAGGAAAGCGATCCTACGAAGTGGGCAAACACCATTACGACGTGGGAAACGACTTTTACAGGGATATGCTCGACTCTCGGATGACGTATACGTGCGGCTACTGGCAGAACGCAACGACCCTGGACGAGGCCCAGGAAGCCAAGCTGGACCTGATCTGCCGCAAACTCGAATTGGAACCGGGAATGAGCGTTCTCGATATCGGTTGCGGCTGGGGCTCATTTGCCCGCTATGCTGCGGAAAAATACGGCGTATCGGTTACCGGGATCACTATATCCGGCGAACAGGCGGAGATGGCGAAAGAATACTGCCGGGAGTTTCCCGTGGATATCCTGCTTCAAGACTACCGGGAGGTAAGCGGAAGATTCGACCGCGTTCTTTCCATCGGAATGTTCGAGCACGTCGGCTACAAGAACTACCTGACCTACATGGATGTTACCCGGCGCTGCCTGAAAGACGACGGGGTCGCCCTGGTTCAGACCATCGGCGGCAACCGGAGCACGACGATCAGCAATCCATGGATGAGCAGGTACATTTTCCCGAATTCCATGCTTCCGTCCATTGCCCAGATCGGGTCGGCCATGGAAGGCGTTTTCGTCATGGAGGACTGGCACAATTTCGGTCCCCATTACGACAGAACACTCATGGCCTGGCATGAAAATTTCGAGAAAATGTGGCCGAAGCACAGGGACCTTTACGGGGAGCGGTTTTACCGGATGTGGAAATTCTATCTGCTGAGTTGTGCGGGCACGTTCCGGTCCAGGCTGAACCAGCTCTGGCAGATCACCATGACTCCGCAGGGAAGGGCGCAGCCCGGCTGCCGCCTTTCATAACCTGACGGCTTCGTGCCATCAATCGGAAAACGAATGCCGGCTTGCCGCAAGCCGGCAAAGCGCGTAAATCATACCCCGAAAAACGGCGGGATGCAAACCGCCGGGGCCAGAAAAAACAGGAGCCGAAACATGCCGTATTATGCAAAAGACATCATGGAAACATCCTTTGACGTCATCCACAAGGACGACCCGGTCGAAAAGGCCATTGAACAAATCGCAAGGGGAAAAGTCCGGTCCACGGGTCATAAGACCGTAAGTCTTCTGGTAATTGATGATTTTCGCAAGCTGACGGGCGTTATCACCATGTTCGACATCCTGTACCATCTGCGCCCCTCCTTTCTCAACTACGGCGTGAATGGCGATGAGATCGGATTTGAGTGGGACGCATACCTCGAGCGCTTCATCTCGGATCTCAAATCGAAACGCGTCATGCAGATCATGAGCGAAAACGTTATCAATGCGCAGGCGGATGAGCACCTGATGGTCGTTTTGGACCGGATGATCAAAAACAAGTACCGGCGACTGCCTGTCCTGGAAGACGGCCGCCCCGTCGGGGTGGTCTACATATCCGACATATACGAACACCTTTTCAAAAATCGCGCATAGCAATTATTTTTTGCTGCGAAAAGCCCCCCGGGCATTATACCGGAGGAGCTTTTTTTCATGGAAACAAAACCGTTTAAAAATTTGAAACGCTCGGTTTGAATATGAACAACCCTGAAAAAGGCCGGACGCCGGCGGCACAATTTAAAACAAGCGGCCGGGTGCTGACCCTCACCGTGGGGCCCCCGGCATCGGGCAAATCCACGTTTGCCAAGGCGGCCGGTTTCGACATGGCCGTCTGTCTCGATGATTTCAGGGAAGCTCTCTGGGGAGACCGGCGAATCCAGGACGGACCCGGGGGCACGGATGCGCTGCTCGTGCTGCAGGATGCCGTCATTAGCGCAGCCATGCAGGAGAACAAGAGCATCATCGTGCACAACACGAGCATTTTCAGGCGGTACCGGGCACCGCTCATCAAGCTTGCGAAAAAGCATGGATATCGCACGCAGATCGTCTATTTCGACACCCCGGCCGATACCTGCCGGCAGCGAAACAGGCCTCGGGAGGACCGGGTACCGGAAGCGGTCATGGACAGCTTTTTCGCCAACAGGGAGCCGCCCGCCCGCGACGAGGCGGATCTCATGGTCCGCTTCAGCGAGCTGATTGCCGGAAAGTCAACAGATCCATCCTGAGACCCGCCAACACCACACCGCTATTTCCTGACGACTATATCGCCGGTCGGCAGGCCGAACACGAACAGCCGGATCCACGAGAACCCCAGCCGGAGAAGGGCCGCGTCGTCGGTTTTGATTTTCATCCGAAGCTTCGGGGCAACGGCGTAGCGCCTGAGAAAAGAACTGTTCAAAATGAAATCCCGGAATGCGTCCACATTGTAGGCAGCCATGAACGCCATTTTTCCCTTGCCGGAGTACGGGCCCTCCCCGCCGAACGGGTCGGTGTGAAACAGCCGAAGGATATCGGCCCATTCCAGGGTCATCCGGTTGTAAAACACGGCATTCTGGTCGGCCTCCCACGATGCGGCCGTCCACCGGGAACTTTCGTATTGCCCCATGCAGAAATCCGGCGGGCGGAAATAATGCAGCATTGCCGGCGGGGTGTTTTCGTCTTTGAAGTACAGCCCCTGCTCCACCGGAAACGCACGGCAGGTCTGGGGGCGATCCGGGTAGACGCTGCAACCGTTATCACTTAAAAAGGGGCAGGTTCTTTCCGCGTTGTCCGCCATCCGAAGCAGCACGCTTGGAAAATGCGTGCTATCCCGCAGCACGAGATCCGTGTGCCGGTCGATGATGTCGCCGGTCCCGATGCCCAGGGCCTTTTTCAGGCGGATGATATCGTAGGGATACAAAAAAAGCCTGAGATTCCGGCAGCATTGGTTGAAGCACGACACACCGGGATGGCAGGCGAAAGAAAACGACTCCCCCGGCGCCAGAAGTTTTCCGGAAACCGCCTCCGGATTTTCGATCTGCACATATTTCATGGTGTATGCTCCGATACGGATGCCAGCATTTCGGCAACCGTCATTCTCACTTTCCCGGAAATCCCGGCCGCTTCTTTGAAGCGGCGCTCCAGGTCGGCCATGGCGGTGTAAAAGGGCGTCCGGTCAAAGGGGTGATAAACGCCCTTTCCGCAATGCGCATCGAACGCGCCGCACCCGGCACCGTAGGTTTTGGCCCGGCCGGGCGGGGCAAGTTCGTGGGGTATGCCGTGGAGCCGGCAGATCATGGGGCGGCTGGAATACAAGAGGCAAAGCCCGTTTTCATTGAGCGGGCACATGCGGAAAAACGATCCGTTTTCAGCATGAACCCGCTTCATCTCCAGGTTGTAGGCCAAAGCCCGGTCCATGCACTCGGTCCTCAGGTCCCGGGGAAGACCCGTGAAGCATAGGACAAGGTAGGCGTATTCTATGGCGGTATGATGGTAAAACCGCGTCTGGCAGCAATTGTCAACGCATCCCGTGCAGGAAAACCCGTAAAGGCTCGCCACCTCGTCATAG
The DNA here is from genome assembly GCA_007134875.1 of Desulfobacterales bacterium. GTDB lineage: Bacteria > Desulfobacterota > Desulfobacteria > Desulfobacterales > Desulfosalsimonadaceae > B1SED10-16. Next base: position 10,368 of record SLJY01000026.1, on the reverse strand, counting down.
ACGCGATCCATCTCCCCGTAAATCTCACCCAGTCGGTCAAAAAAGCCGCCTTTTTCCGCCGTAGCGCGGAGATGAATGTGTTCCCGGGTTATGACAGCTTCCCTGATCATGAATGCTCCTGTTTCGCGAATCGTATCATACCAGCGGCGCCGGGATAAATATCTCGTTGTAGAGATTGAGCAGGTATCTGTCCGTCATGGACGCAATATAGTCGCAAATGATCCTTTCCCCCGGGGCGTCATTGTAATAGGCTGCCACCATTTCAAGCCCTGCGAGCCTTTGCCGGAGCTGATCCGGATGGTCGGAGAAATGGGTAAATATCTCCGATATAATCTTTTTGGACTTTATGAACTCCCCGTGAACCTTTTCAGAGCGGTAGACCTTTTCATACAGAAAAATCCTGAGATCCGACATGGCGGAAAAAATCGGCTCTGAAAAAGAAAGTGCAAGGCTTCCGTTTTCAGCCTGGCTGGAATAGATCAGATCCCGGATCATGGCGGTGGAGCGTTGGGCATGGGATTTCCCGAGCGTTTTCACGCAGGATTGCGGGATATGATCCGCCGAGATCACGCCCGAGCGGACAGCATCGTCAAGATCATGGTTGAGATAGGCGATTATGTCCGCGAACCGGACGATACGCCCCTCCACGGTGGCTGCCATGTCTCCGGGTTCGGCCGGGATAATATCACCGAACCCCTTGGAATGTTTTAGAATGCCATCCCGAACCTCCCACGACAGGTTAAGCCCCCGGCCGTTTCGTTCCAGCACGTCCACAACCCGGAGACTCTGGTCCGCATGCCGGAAATCCGGCGAATAAATCTCCTTGAGCGCGGTTTCGCCGCTGTGGCCGAAAGGGGTATGCCCCAGGTCATGGCCCAGGGCAACAGCCTCGGCAAGATCCTCGTTCAGACGCAGCGCCCGGCTAATGGTCCGGGCCACTTCGGCCACCTCCAGGGTATGGGTCAGCCGGGTCCGGTAGTGATCCCCCAGCGGAGAGAGAAACACCTGGGTTTTGTGTTTCAGCCGCCGAAACGCATTGGAAAACACGATGCGGTCCCTGTCCTGCTGGAACAGGGTCCGCACGGGACACGGCTCCTCCTCCTTCTGCCTTCCCCGGCTGGCGGCCGATGGCGTCCCCCAGGAAGAGATGAAGGATTCCTCCCGCTTTTCAAAATCCTCTCGAATGCTGCTCATGATGACAACCGATTGTCCTTAATCCTCCGAAGCTTACTGCCAGCCTTCCCGTTTTTCAGGACCTGCCCGGCAGATCCGTCCTGATCGACTGATTCTTTGTTTGCCGGGTCGTGCCCGCTTACACGCCATAACAAAAATAAACTGTGGCCGGCTCCCGAAATCCAAAAGATATAAAAAACCATATCCGATCCGGTTTGTAAAGCGTCAAAGCAAACCCGCCAATGCATACCTGGTCAAAAAAAGCCATAGGCGGATCAACGGAAGAGATTCATATTCGGCCGGGCGTTTCGCTCGGGATACGCGTCAAAAAACCGGCCAATCACGTCGCGTGCGGCGCCCATATCACCAGCCCGGCGGATATCGGCCGAAAACCGGTGCCCGAACCGAAAACCCGCCGAGAAGAACAGCGCCCACTTCCTGAAGCGCCGCAGGGCGGTAACCGGTTCAAAATGCTGCTCAAGAAGCGCCATGTACCGCTCCGCGGTGAAGCGGTACAGCGCGTTATCCTCCATCAGGCCGCTTGTCATTCGGGCAGGCATCCAGGGATTGGCCAGCGCGATCCGGCCGATCGCCACGCCGTCGCAGCCGGTGGTTTCGACCATGCGCTCGAGGTCGTTTTCGTCGAAGATGTCTCCGTTGCCGAATACCGGGATTCCGACCGTGTCTTTGACCCGGCCGATATAGTCCCGGCGCGGCGGCCGGGTGCGTCGGTCCGGCGCCACCCGCGGGTGAAAAATCAGTGCGTCGGCACCGGCGCCCTCGAATCGCCGGCCCATTTCCGCGGCAAACCCGGCATCGTCGCTCCAGCCGGTACGATACTTAACCGTTACGGGGATGGAAACCGCGCTGCGAACCGCTTCGACCACGGATACCGCAGCCCCGGGCGTCTTCAGAAGCGCGGCACCCGCTCCGCGCTTGCACACCGTCGCCACGGAGCAGCCGAAGTTGATGTCGACCCCGAAAAACCCGCTGCTTTCGATCCGCCTGGCCGCCTCGGCCATGATACCCGGATCGGACCCGAAAATCTGGCAGGACAGCCGGTCCAGCTCCTCCCGGCGCCACCGGAAAACCAGCGAATGCATCGGATTCTCATTGGGAAGAGACGTTGCGCTGCACATTTCCGTAAAACAAAGCCCGTATCCGCCGAAATATTCAAGGAGCTGCCGGAACGCGACATGGGTATAGCCGGCCATGGGGCAGACGATCAGCCGTCCGGATATGGACCGGTTTCCAATTTTTAATGACGTATTTAAAAACCGCCGGGTTTCAGGTGACATTGCCATGATTTACCATCGATTTACCACTGATGCACTCGTAAAAAAGTCGCCATCCGACAACTTTGTAAAAAGTTTAAGATCAAGGGTTGCCGGGTTCCTTCGAATGCAGCGCACCTGGCGTACATGAAATTTTTCAGTATTGCGCGCAGTTGCAGATATTGGACTTTTACGAAGTCATCACCATTATATTCGTGAAAGATTCCCCGTGAGATGATATATATATTAGTTTACAGCACCCGTAAACACGGTTGCTGGTTGGAAGATATCATGCGATGCACGGACCGGCCCGAAACGATCGGTGCCGGTTGCACCAAAAGCCGTATAAACACAATACCGATACCGATACCCAATACGGCGAGAGACCGTTTAGGCGACTTCGGGGAAACAACCCAAAGCGGAGGAAACAATGAGCGGATACGAATTTTACCAGGTGGAAAAAAAACCGCCCATCGCATGGGTGTATCTGAACCGGCAGGAGAAAAAAAACGCCATGAACCCGCCGGCATGGAAGGAAAGCATTCCCATTTTCGAGGATCTCGATGCCGACAAGGAGATTCGCGTGGTGGTGATCAGCGGGAGAGGCCCCTGCTTTTCCGCGGGCATCGATCTTATGGGCATGGCGGGCGAACTGCCGGAGCTCATGGACGGCGAGCAGAAAGGAGGCGTCAAATGGCGGCTTCTCAAGAGGATCTACGCACTCCAGGACGCCATCAGCTGCATCGAGCGGTGCAGAAAACCCGTCATTGCAGCCATTCACGGCTATTGCATCGGCGCGGGCCTCGACATGGCCAGCGCATGCGATTTCCGTATTTGCACCGAGGACGCGGTCTTTTCCCTCCGGGAAGCCGCCGTGGGATTCGTGGCGGACGTGGGCGTTCTCCAACGTATCCCCCGCATCATAGGACAGGGCTACGCCCGTGAACTGGCCTACACCGCGAAGAATTTTGACGCCGAAAGCGCCCGGCAAATGCTTCTGGTCAATGAGGTCTACGATGGATACGATGCGCTGATGGACGGGGCGGAAAAAACCGCGCTCCGAATCGCGGCCAACTCGCCTCTGGCCGTTGAGGCATCCAAGGAGGTGCTCAATTTCGGCGCAGGCAGAACGGTTGAAGAGAGCCTGAAATATGTAGCGACCATCAGCGCCAACATCATTCCTTCGAAGGACCTCATGGAGGCCATGACGGCTTTTGCCGAAAAACGAAAACCCGAATTCACGGGTGAATAAACCGGAAAAATGAAAATCTATCTCTACAACCTGGGCTGTGTGCGAAACATCGTGGACGGCGAGGCCATGCAGGGCCTTCTTGAAAAAACCGGGCACACTTTTGTGGAAGACGCCCGGGATGCCGGGGCCATCATCGTCAACACGTGCAGCTTTATCGAGCCGGCCGCGGAGGAATCCGTCGATGCGATCCTGGAGATGGCCCGGCTTAAAAGCGAGGGCTCGTGCGGCCGCCTGATCGTGACCGGCTGCATGCCCGAGCGGTACAGGGAAAACCTGGCCGAAGCCCTGCCCGAGGTCGACGCGTTTCTGGGCACCGGGGCCTACGACCGCGTGGCGCATGCATTGTCGGGTGAAATGGAAAAAGGTGCATGCCTTCTTCCGGACCCTGCCGACATCCCCCTGCATACCCGTGGCACCCCGCGCGCCCGCAGCCCCCATCCCGTGGCTTACGTCAAGATCATGGAGGGGTGCAACCGCCGCTGCACCTATTGCATCATTCCTCAGCTGCGCGGAGGGCTCCGGAGCCGTTTGCCGGAAGACATCGGCCGGGAAATTCGCGACATGGCCGGACAGGGGTTTTCCGAAATCGTCATCATCGGGCAGGATACCACCTCCTACGGCGACGACCTGGATGGCCGGCCGGAACTTACGGACATTCTCGCTATGGCGGCCAAATCCGCACCGGATACGTGGATCCGCTTTCTCTACGGTCATCCGGACCGTATCGACAACCGGCTGTTGGAGACCGTCCGCGATCATCCCAACATATGCCCCTATTTCGACATACCGGTCCAGCACGTAAGCCAAACCGTTTTGAAACGGATGGGGCGGGGCGGCCATGACCGGCGTTTTCTGGAGGATCTTTTCTCACGCATCCGCAGCACGGTCCCGGATGCCGCGCTCCGAACCACCGTGATGACAGGGTTTCCCGGCGAAACCGATGCGGATTTCGACGAGCTTGCTGAATTCGTCAAAACTGTGCGCTTCGATCACCTGGGCGCATTCGTTTATTCGGATGCAGATGACCTGGCCTCCCACCGTCTTGCCGGCCATGTTCCCGCCGAGGTGGCCAAAGACCGGATGGAACGGCTCATGACCCTCCAGGCGGAAATATCGCTTGAAAACAACGAAGCCCGCGTGGGACAAACGGTTCCCGTGCTGCTGGAGGAAAACCAGCACGACGGCACGCTCATCGGCCGCACCATGTTCCAGGCGCCCGAGGTGGACGGGATCACGGTCGTCTACGCATCGTCCAGGCCAGGTCCAAACACGGCTGAGGAAACATCCCCGGCGGATATCGGGGACTTTATCGGCAAACGCATCCATGTTACCATAACCCAGGCAACGGAATACGATCTCGAAGGAGTGCCGGCATGACCGGAATCAAGCAGCAGCTCCTTTCCATGGTGCTAGACGATCTTGACAGGATCGAAACCGCCCTGGAAAGCAACCTGACCCCCCATCTCGAACTCGTGCGCAAGGCGGCTGGCCACCTCATGTTCGCCGGCGGGAAGCGCCTCCGTCCGCTTCTGATCGTTTTGAGCGCGCGGATCTGCGGGCACGAAATCCCTTTTGTAACAAAATTCGCATCCATATTTGAATTTCTTCATACCGCCACCCTGCTCCATGACGACGTCATCGACGGCGCGACCATGCGCCGGGGAAAACCCGTGGCCAACGCCGTGTTCGGGCCGTCCGTCACCGTTCTGACGGGCGATTTCCTGCTCGCCCGGGCCCTTCGCATCGCGGCAGAATCCGAGAGCCTGCGAATCATCGAGGTGGTGTCCGCCATGACCGAGGAAATCTCCCAGGGTGAAATCCACCAACTGATCCGGAAAGGCGATGTTTCCATCACCGAAGATGAATACATGGACGTCATTCGCCGAAAAACGGGCGTTCTCATCCAGGGCGCATGCAAAACCGGCGCCATTCTTGCAGGGGCGTCGTCTGAAGCGGAAAACGCCCTTACGCAATACGGAGACCATCTCGGACTGGTATTCCAGATTGCCGACGACATTCTCGATTACACCGCGGATACGGACGAATTGGGAAAAATCGTGGGCGCGGATCTCCGGGAGGGGAAGCTGACCCTGCCGGTAATCCATGCCCTGAAAGCTGCGACGGCAACAGACAGACAGCGCATGGAAGCCATCGTGGCCAACCCGGACTTCACAACAGAAGAGTTCGCGGAACTGCAGGGACTCCTTCACCGCTACGGCGGGATCGAATACGCCAAAACCGTTGCCTCGGACCACGTGAAGGCGGCAAAAAAGAGCCTGGAGATGTTCGAACCTTCCGAAACCAAAACGATTTTGTCGTTGATGGCCGATTATGCGTTGGACAGAAGGGCATGAAACGCATACCATGTTTTAGTAAGATACGGGATTAGATACCTATGAAACACACGATCATTTCGACCGGCCTGCGGAAGATGGCGCTGGTATTGCTGGCTGCAGCTTTTATTCCGACTTTCACAGAAAGCGTCCGCGCGCAAAGCCTTGCGGACGAAAAGACCATCGTGGCCCCGGGCTTCAGCCGGATCTACGGCGATGTGGGAGATGCCAAAAATGCGGCCATTGCAGAAAGCATCCGGTTTGCCGTTCACACAAGCGCATTGGAGATGCTCTCGGAAAACCAGATCACCGAAGCGTTCGAAACCATCAGCGCCGAACTGCTGCGCAATCCCAACCGCTTCATCCAGAACTACCGAATTTTGAAGGAATTTCAGGCGGGCCGCTCCTACAGGGTCCTGGTGCGGGCCACCGTGCTGAGCGGCGAAATAGAAAAAGCGCTTGCCGAGGCCGGCCTGCAGATCCGCCCCGACGAAATGCCGTCGGTACTGTTTATGGTGGCCGAACGTCACGCGGGCGAGCAGGACCATACCTACTGGTGGGAGGGCAGGGGCAACCCGCAGGCGACGGGCACGGCAGCCTTTGCCATGACGGGCATCATGACCGAAAAAGGGTTTACGGTCATCAATCCACGCCGGGTGATGGGCAACCTGGTGCCCTACAAGCAGGGCCTCTCCCCCGGCGCTATGCCCGCTGATTTCGAGGCGGCTGTTTTCGGTCGCCGCATGGGGGCGCACCTTGTCATCACGGGAGTCGCCGAATCCATGGAAGGCAGCAACCGTATGGGCGAAGACGGACGAACCTACGAAGGCCGCGTGGATTTGAAGGTCATCGATACCCGCACGGGGCGGGTACTGACCAGTGCCCGCCGGAATATGGTCTCCATCGGGCCCGATGAAAGCACTGCGGCCAGAAACGCCATGGCTGATGCCGCATTCCAGGCCGGCATGCACCTGGCGCCCCGGATCGAGTCTCTCTGGCAGGGCGAAGCGATCCAGGAAGGCGGCACGACCCTTTCGGTTTCCGGTGAAAACATCCTTGCCAACATAGAGGCTCTCCGGCAGACGATTGCCGGGATGGACGGCGTGTCCGGCATCCGGACCATGCGTCTGTCGCCGGGCACGGTCGAACTGTGGGTCGACTTCCGGGGAACGACGGACGAACTGGCCGACGGCCTTGTCCGGCAGTCATACGGCCCGTTTGGCGTCCAGGTTGAACAGGTCTCCGAAGAAAACATCGAAATCGAACTGCTGCGGGGGTTTCGTTCCGAACCCCTGACCGAATAAGGAGAGCTATGAAACAACATGCCGTCCGGTGGGAGCTGGCATTCGGCATCGGCCTGATCGTTCTTGCCGCCCTGCTCCACTATATCCATTTCATGGTATTCGGGGAGGTCTCTCCGCTGTTGTCGTTTCTGGGGAAAAAGATCGCCTTCGTCCCCTTAGAGGTCCTTTTCATCACGCTCATTTTCCACCGGCTGCTCGGCATGCATGAGCGGTCCATGCTGAAAAAAAAGATGAACATGCTCTCGGGCGCATTTTTCAGCGAAATCGGATCCGACCTGATAGGCCTCCTCCACCGGGCCGCTTCCATTGATCCGAAACAGGCCATAAAAATCGCCGTACGAAACACATGGACCAAAAAGGATTTCGACCGGGCCTTGCGGGAGATCCCCGGGATGAAAATCACCCTGAAAGCCGATACGTCCATCCTGTATGAACTCCGGGAGCTACTTACAGCCAAACGGCAGTACCTGATTCTTCTTCTGGGCAATCCGAACCTGCTTGAACATGAATCGTTCAGCGACATGCTCTGGGCGGCCTTCCACCTGTCCGACGAACTCTCCCGGCGCACGGATCTGGAATCGCTGCCCCAAAGCGACCTTGCCCACCTGGAAAATGATGCCCGGCGCGTATACGTGCAGTTGCTCCAGGAATGGTTTTCCCATCTTGCCCATCTTAAAAAGGCCTATCCGTACCTTTTTTCACTGGAGATGCGGACCAACCCGTTCGATCCGGACAGCAATGTGGTCGTAAGCACGTAACCGGAAGCGCAAACGAATCAGAAAGGACATGCCATAATGCATTCACAGACACTGACGCCCATTGAGGAACTAACAGCCCGGAAGGAAAAACTCCAGAAACACCTTGTCGAACAAAACACCGGCGGCGCGCTGATCCTTCAAAATGCCGACTTGTTCTACTTCAGCGGCACCACACAGCAGTGCTACCTCTACATCCCGGCGGAGGGGGACTGCGTGCTCATGGCGCGTAAGGACCGAAACCGAGCCAGGGACGAATCCGCCCTCTCCCAGGTTGTTCCCATCTCCAGCCCCCGCGAAATCCCCGGCATACTGGAAGACCACGGCCTTTCAATTCCCGAAACCATGGGCCTGGAGCTTGACGTGCTGCCCGCGAATCAGTATTTCAGTTTTCAACATCTGTTCAAACCGGCGGCGCTTGCCGATGTGAGCATGGCCATCCGAACGATCCGCGCCGTCAAGTCCGACTACGAGACCGAGCTCATCAGAAAGGCGGCCGCCATGTCCGACCGCCTCGCAGCCGAGGTGCCGGGTCTTCTACGGGAAAACATCACCGAGGTGGAACTCGCCGGCATGATAGAAGCCACTGCACGGAAATGGGGGCACCAGGGGGTCACCCGGATGCGCCTTTTCGGGGCCGAACTGTTCTACGGGCACGTCATGGCGGGCCCGACAGCCGCCGAACCCAGCCATCTTTCCTCCCCCACCGGCGGCGCCGGATTGAACCCGGCGGTAGCCCAGGGCGCGAGCATGCGCCCCATCGGCCGCAACGAGCCGATACTTGTGGACATGGTATTCGCCCTGGACGGATACCACTCGGATCACACGCGTATTTTCTGCATGGGAGAGCCGGATAAATCGCTTTCAACCGCCCACAACGCCATGCTCGACATTCAGGAAGCGGTCAAAGCCGCTGCCGTGCCCGGCACCACCGCCGGTGAGCTCTACGACATGGCGGTCGCAAAGGCACAATCCAGCGGCCTGGCCGACCATTTCATGGGTGTTGGCGAAAACCGTATCCGTTTTGTGGGGCACGGCGTGGGGCTGGAGGTGGACGAACTCCCGGTGCTGGCCAGGGGCCAGCAGATGGCCCTTGAAAAGAACATGGTCATCGCCCTGGAGCCCAAGGTCATTTTTCCCGGCAAGGGGGTCGTGGGCGTCGAAAACACCCATGTGGTGACGGAAAACGGCCTGGAGCAGTTGGGCACGTTTCGGGAGGACATCGTGGTGGTTGACGTGTGATGCGGCCACCCGCGTCGATCCTTCCGCAACAGTCCGCCGCGTATTCACACCGCCCGATGAAAGACCGGCGGAAGCGCCGGAGGATGTATCCTGCGAATGGATTATCACCATTGAATGACACCATAAACAAGGAGTTACGACATGTCCAGAATATCGCATACCGCTTATATCCATGAAACCGCATCGTGTATGGGGGACGTGGAAGTCGGCGAATATGCAAGCCTGTGGCCGGCCGCCTCCATCCGGGGAGATTTTTCTCCCATCCGGATCGGAAAGGGAACCAGCATACAGGATTGCTGTGTGCTCCACTCCACGCCGACCCATCCCGTGACCGTGGGGGATTTTGTAACGGTCGGCCACGGGGCGGTGCTTCACGGCTGCACCGTCGAAGACTACTGCATGATCGGTATGAACGCCACCGTGCTGGACGGCGCGGTTATCGGAAAAGGCTCCATCATTGCCGCTGGAGCGGTGCTCCGGGAAGGCACCGAGGTGCCGCCGGGATCATTTGTGGCGGGGATCCCCGCCAAAACAACCCCCGGAAAGGAAGGGCAGCTCGACCGCATCAAGGCCGGCGTATTGGCCTACCTGGCGCTTGCCCAGAACTACCGGGACGGCAAGCAGACAATTGATCCGGAAGCGCTCGCGGAAAAGATGGGGGAAGTCTCGCAGAAGATTGACGGAATATGACGGCCCCCTGAAAAACGGTCTCTCCCGTCTATCCTGCCATCGAAATCGAAATCGCAATCGAAATCGATTGCGATTTTGAATAACCTCAGGAACCCTTTATGCCCTCCGATTCCCTTTTTTCAACCACAAACGGCGGATAGTCCCTATGCCGGTACGGGCGCCGGACCGACCCGAGCCGAAGACCATCCAGAACCGCACGGTTCGTACAGTTTAAAATCATGTGCATCAGGTCATCCCCCCGGAGAAACCCGGCGCTTCCCCGGACAGCCGATATCTCGTCGAAGCGTTCGACCCGGTCCTGCCGGATGGCCCCGCCCGCCATTACCACGGGAACGCTTTCCCCGG
>SLJY01000099.1 GCA_007134875.1 Desulfobacterales bacterium | reverse complement strand
TGGGTCAGGGTGGAATTGATATTTTGCGCGGTGGATTTCAGCGTTGCCTTGCTGAATCGCCCGGGCTCTTTTTTATCAATAAACGCCTCAACTGCTTCCCGGGTGATCCTTGCCCCCTCCTGGTGTTGCAAAATAAACGGGGCATTGGAACGCAATATGGGGTCCCGGGCATAGGCGCACAGGAGCGCTACAAGGGGGCGTGCAGCACGATCGCGCTGCCAGAAAAACCCCAGTGCTCGGAACAAAAGAACAGCGGGGTCAAGGGAATACAGGTCAGTGAGGTGTCGGTAAGTCAGTTGCCGGGTTTTGCCGGATCGTTTACCCAGGCAGTTGTCCTGGTCAATGGCGCGAAGATAATCCGACGTTGCACCTCCTGGGTCATTAATATAAGAAAGCAGGGCTTCCAGCTCGGCAAACATCATGGTTCGGGCGGTGTGGACGCCGCCCCGCGCAAACCGGAATCCGAATTGCGTCAATTTGTCTGGGCCCTTATTTGTCATGTCTGTCAATGGGGTTGTTATCACAGTTTTTGGAGCTGGCTTACGGGGCCAAGGTTTTAGGATATCGCCGACGTGGACATACGCCAAATAAGCACGTTGCCGCTATGGCTGATGCAGCGTAAAAGGGGTTGCTGCTGCCACAGAGGTGATTTATGCGACATCCCGGAGAGTTGGAGCGCATAAAAATACGACTTACCAAAAATTTAAGTATTTTATACTATTATTATGGGGCATGGGTGTCAAACCTTTTCGCGTGGGGGTTAGCGCGAAAGGGGATGATTCATAAAAGGTGTATTGGAATATAAAAGAGCAAGGGCGAATAAATATATCCATCGTGGGGTGGTACTGAAGGGTCAGGGCCGAGGCGAGGAGTTTTGTGTCCCCTTGCATCGGATAGCGTAATTGTGGTGCGAACCTTTGAGCCGGTCGGGGTGGTCCCTGGCCGGCTTTTTATTTAAATACACTTCGGCCTTGAATTTTTGCCATAGGTCATTATAATGCTGTGGCTATGAAAACAGATAATGGAAAATTAATTCTGTAAACGGAGGCCAAGGCTTTTTTTGTGTGGTTTTTGTGTGTTTTTTTTATTGTTTTTTCTGAGTCTCTTTTTATTGGTTCCATAACCTATTGAAATTATGGAGCCGACGAGCGGATTTGAACCGCTGGCCTGCTGATTACGAATCAGCTGCTCTACCAACTGAGCTACGTCGGCTGAAGAGGGTGCCATTTTTAGTAGCATGGCTCTGATAGGCCGTCAAGCGGTTTTTATCACGAGGGACCGGATGAAAGGAACCTCAAAAGGCTGTAGTAATCAGGGCTTGTTTATTTATTGATACACGCGTATAAGTCGCGATCCGACGGCTTTGTCAAAGATCCAGGATCAAGGATTGCGCGGTTGAAGAAGAATGCAGCGCACCTCGACTATGTGAAATTTGCAAGGAATCGCGGACAGTCGAAGATATCGGACTTTTTACAAAGCCGTCATCAATTACAACAATCACTTTTTGCGGATGCTATGCCGCGAAAGCAACTCATATGAAATCTGTCATTAAATATGATGCAAACGATGGTTCCGATACGGATGAAACCGGGGTTGAGGAAATCATCGATTCCGTTCAGGATGCCATACGGAAATCCCCGCATACCACCGATGTCAGGCATATCGACATTTCCGGATCGGCCGGGACGGACAGGGCCTGTCTTATTTCCGGGATCGTCCGCCGTGTCCGGAAAACCGTTTTTGTTGTAGTCGATTCCGTGCAGGCCGCTGAGTCCGCTGCACAAGATTTGTCCTTTTTCGGAGGGCCCTCCGGACCGGCTGTGCGGATTTTTCCCCCGTACAATATCCTGCCCTTCAAACGGCTTAGCTATCACAGCGAAACGGCTGCTCGCCGGATCCGCGTCCTGTATGAACTGGCGGCTTCACATGATTCGCCGTCCATCGTTGTTGTGCCTGTAGAAACACTTTTGCAGCGAATTATTCCAAAAAACGTGTTGTGCGGTTGTGCCGAGCCGGTAATGGTCAACGAAGAGATTGACCGTGATCGGTTTATCGCAAGACTCCATGCAGGAGGATACGTCCACGCGTCCATCGTGGAGGAGCCGGGAGAGTATTCGATCCGGGGCGGCATCATTGACGTGTATTGTCCTTTGTATGACGACCCTCTGCGTATTGAGCTTTTTGGAGATACCGTGGATTCCATACGCCGGTTTTCCGCTACGACCCAGCGGAAAACCGACACCATGGATGAAGCGGTGATCCTTCCGGCGCGGGAGGCCGTGTTTGAAACCCGCGATATACAGGATATTATTCGTCGCGCCAGAAAACAGAAAAGCGCCTCCGGCATCACCGAGTCCGCGGTCACCGGTTTTATCGAGCGTCTTGGCGAGGAAGGCGTGTTCCCCGGTATTGAAGGGCTCCTGCCGCTGATCTACGACAGTCCGGGCACGGTCTTCGATTACATGGCTAAAGACACATTGATTGTCCAATACGATCCTGCAGCTGCGGAAAAAGAGGCGCTCCGGAAAGAATCCACCGCGACCCGCAACTACCTCTCTGCATGTGAAGACAATCGTATGTGCGTCACCCCGGAGTCCGTTTATCTTTCCTGGGAGCAGGTGAAAGACATTGTTTCAGGCCGACCCGTTGTTTCATTCCGGATGATTCAAGTGCGTCCGTCCGGTGCAACGGCGGAAAACGCCGGGACGGCGTTTAAAATTTCCGCGGAGGAAAATCCGGAGCTTTCCTCCGGGGTGACCCGCGGCCGGGATGAGCGTCTTCTTTCGCCTTTGGCGGACTGGCTTGAAGCCCATGAGGCAAACGGTTACCAGGCCGTTATCGTCTGCTCCACCCGCTTCCAGGCGGAACGGATCCAGGGGCTTTTGGAGCCGTACGGCAAGCATCCGGAAATCATTTCATCTTTTTCCGACATTTCTTTCAGACTGCTAAAGCCCGTGCTGCTTGTGGGGCACTTGAGCGGCGGGGTTGTTTTTCATGATCTTCGCCTGGCGATTATTACGGAAAAAGAAATATTCGGATCCCGTCCGGCCCGTAAAACCAGAAGCGAATCCCGCCGGGCGGCCAAAACCGCCTTTCTTGATTTTTCCGATCTGAACACGGATGACCTGGTCGTGCATATCGCCCACGGAATCGGCCAATACCGGGGGCTGGAAAAACTCACCATTGATAACATCACCAGCGATTTCATGATCATCGAATATAAGGAGGGGGACAAGCTCTACCTGCCGGTCGATCGTATGGACATGGTTCAGAAATACCTGGGAGTCGACGACGCGGCGCCCGTCATCGACAAGCTCGGTGGTACGGCCTGGCAGAAAACCAAGGCAAAGGTCCGGAAATCCGTTGAAAAGATCGCCAACGATCTGCTGAGCCTCTATGCCCGCAGAAAAGTCGAAACAGGGCATGCGTTTGCGGGTGATGATGCCTATTACAGAGATTTTGAAGCCGGCTTCGCGCACGAGGAAACCGAAGACCAAATCAAGGCGATCGAGGAGGTACTGGCCGATATGCAGACGCCTGCCCCCATGGACAGGCTGATCTGCGGCGATGTGGGCTACGGGAAAACCGAGGTGGCGCTCCGCGCGGCCTTTAAGGCGGTCAATGACGGCAAGCAGGTGGCTGTCATGGTTCCCACCACCCTTCTTGCGGAGCAGCATCTCCGGACATTCACCGAACGATTCGAAAAATACCCCGTAACCGTGGAGTGCATCAGCCGGTTTCGAAGCCGGAAGGAACAAAAGCAGATCGTCGAGCGCGCAAAAACGGGGGTGGCCGATATTCTCATCGGTACCCACCGGCTCCTCCAGAAGGATATCGGGTTCAGGGATCTGGGGCTGATCATTATCGACGAGGAGCAGCGCTTCGGGGTTCGCCACAAGGAAAAGCTCAAAAAAATGCGCAGCACGGTGGACGTTCTTTCCATGACTGCCACACCCATTCCAAGGACCCTGCACATGTCGATGCTTGGGGTTCGGGATATCAGCGTGATATCCACGCCGCCGGAACTGCGACGGCCGATTATTTCCTACATCAGCGAACTCGATCCGGCGGTCATCGCCGAGGCCATACGGCGCGAGCTGGACCGGGGCGGGCAGGTCTTTTTTGTTCACAACAACATTCATACTATATGGAACATGTCGAAATATTTAAAAGACCTGGTTCCGGAGGTAAAACTGGGCGTGGCCCACGGCCGGCTGGGGGAAGATGAACTGGAAAGCGTGATGCAGAAATTCATCCACCGGCAAATCGACATGCTCGTTACCACGACCATCGTTGAATCAGGACTCGACATTCCCAATGCCAACACCATTATCATCAACCGCGCGGAGCGCTTTGGACTTTCCCAGATTTACCAGCTTCGCGGACGCGTGGGAAGGGCGGGGGAGCAGGCTTACGCCCACCTGATTGTGCCGGGTGAGGCCGGCCTGAGCCGGGATGCACAGAAGCGTCTCAAGGTCCTTATGGAGCACTCCGATTTGGGGGCTGGTTTCCAGATCGCCTTAAACGATCTTAAAATCCGCGGGGGCGGTGCCGCCCTGGGTATCGATCAGTCCGGACATGTGAGCGCAGTCGGCTATGACATGTTTTTACAACTCATGGAGGAGTCGATCGCGAAGCTGAAAGGAGAAACCGTCACGGAGACGCTGGAGCCCGAAATAAACATACCGGTTTCGGTTTATATTCCCGAAAGCTACATCCCGGATCTCGACGGCAGGCTCACCGCTTACCGCAGACTGTCCCGAATGAAAGAACTCCGGGAGGTGGCGGACTTTCGCGAGGAGCTCATCGACCGCTACGGGAAACTACCGACAGAGGTCATCCACTTGGTGCTCAAAATCATGCTCAGAATCCTTGCAAAAAAAGCGGGCGTCAAGCGGATTGATATGAGTATGGAAACCCTTTCCATGGCGTTTTCGGAAATCCACCAGAAAAACCCCCGCGGGATTATCGACATGATTGCCTCAGAACCGGAACGGTTCCGGGTTACGCCCTCACAAACCCTGGTCGTTGTGCTTCAAAAGTCCGGCATCAACAACCTGATGAATCAGAGCAAAAAAGTATTGATGGAAATCGCGGATCATGTTAATAAGTAGTAATTTTTATTATACATTTGATTTATGGAGAATATCGATTGAAAATGAGACGTTCGTTTCTCTGTCTGCTCCGGCAGGCTGTTTTTCCGTTATTTCTGGCATCTTGTCTTTCGGGGGTTGGAATGCCCGGATCGGGAGAAGCCAGGGCCACCGAGGTTGTCGACCGGATTGTGGCGATTGTTAACGACGATATTATCCGGCTATCCGATCTCAATCGCCACTTTGAGCCCATTGAACAGCGGATCCGCGACAGAGGGCTTCCCTTTTCACAAGAAGCCGAAGCCCTCTACGAGGCGCGCAGGGAGCTTATTCATGACCTGATCGATGAAAAGCTGGCAGATCAGGTAATCCGGGAGGCCGGCATCCGGGCAAGCCACAGCGAAATCGATGCCGCCATCGAGCGGATCAAGACGTCCAACCGGCTGACGGAGGAGGATCTCCGGCGGGCGCTTCAGGCCCGGGGGATGAGCATTGAAGACTACCGGGAGGACATCCGGCAGCAGATACTCAGAAACAAGCTGATTGACCGGAAAATCAAGTCCCGCATCGTCATCACCGAAGACGATATCCGGGAGCATTATGAAGCCAACCCGGAAAAATACGGACTAACCGGAAAATACCGGCTGAAAAACATCTTCATGCCCTATGGCGGCGACGAAGATGAAACCTTGCGCAAAATGGAAACGGCACTCGACGAACTGGAGGACGGCGCATCCTTTTCCGAAACGGCGAAATCGTACTCCATGGGGCCCAACGCCTCCGATGGGGGGGCGCTCGGCACATTCGCATTCGAAGACCTCTCTGACCATCTTCGTCCCGTGCTTCTTGATCTTGAACCCGGCGATTTTACCGATATCATCGAAACCCAGATCGGATACCAGATTTTTTATCTGGCTGATGTGGAAGAGCCGGAGGAACGGGAGGTGGAAGACGCCATGCGGGAGATCGAACAACAGCTATATGAGCAGAAAACGGAGAAAAAATTTTATGAGTGGCTTGAATCCCTCCGTGAGTCGGCCCATATTCGCGTAAAGCTGTAACCTGTTGGACGTGTTCGAGGCTGTCTGTCGTAGGAGACAATGGAACCATCTTTTCATAGTGCGTCGTTTGGCAGGTATCTCAAGGCTATCCGAGAAAGCCGGAATATTGCTATCAGTTCGGTTGCGGATCAGATTCGCGTCAGCGTATGGCACCTTAGCCTCATCGAAGCCGAAGATCATGAAAAACTTCCCGATGAGGTCTATGTGAGGGGAATCTTGCGGGCGTACGCCGTATATATCGGTGTTGATCCGGCGGATATCATCGAACGCTATGAAATCAACCGGAGCGCCTGGCTGCAGACCACGGCAGCCGAAAGAAAGATACTTTCGTCCGGAAGACATTCCATTTTTCGCATGACAGTTGCCTTGTGTGTGCTTGCAGCGGTGGCCGTAACGTCCGTCACGCTATTCGAGAATCATTCACACCGGGAACTTCCCGGTGAAGCGACAGAAACGCCGCAGGCCGCCGGCCTGGCCGATTTTGTATATTACGCAAACGAGATTCCGGACGAGGCGGGCAGGGTGGGTCCACCTCAGGCAGGTGCTCCCGGAAATCGCATGGATGGCTGGATTCATCTCCGGCTGGTTGCCCTTTCCGAAATCCGCGTTGAGATTCATATAGACGACGGGGAAAAGGAATCATTCCGCTTTAATCCCAAAGACGAGATGCGGGTGGAGGCAAAGCAACAGTTCCGCCTCTATGTCAGTAATGCCGGTGGTATCCGCATCTACCTCAACGACCATCCGCTTGGCGTGGACGGGGAAACGGAACAGGGCGCCAATATCGTCATTCGGAAAAGGCCCTCCGAAGATGAAACGGATGACACCGACACGCCGGCGCAATCCGGCGTGCGTCAATGATTATACCGTCTTGCCGGTTTTTCAGGAATCCATTGGATGCTTTGCTTTTCTTCACCCGCGATCCTGCTTCGCCGCACCGATTACGGCGATTATGACCTGGTCATATCGTTTTTGTCCCTGACCCGCGGTCGGATTTCCGTAATGGCAAAAAACGCCAAGAAGAGCCGCAAACGGTTCTCCGGTCTCCTTGAACCGTTTGCCAAACTGGACATCGTGTGCCGCGCCAGCCGCAGAAACGGCATGCCGGTTCTCCAGGAGGCCTCCATGAACCAGGTTTTTGCCGGTATCCGGGGCGCCGTACTCGAAACCGCCTATGCGAGCTACTGGACGGAGTTGGTGCATGGATGGGTCGAGCCCTACAGGCCGCAGCCGGAAATCTTCCGGCTGCTGGATTACTGCCTGGACGCCCTGGGGTCCGGCCGTGCATGCCCGCATCTTGTCAGCATTCTTTTCCAGATGCGTTTCTTAGGGCTTGCCGGTTTTGCACCGCACCTGGATGCCTGCGTGGGCTGCGGCCACCCGCTGGAGCGGATACAGGGCGGATCGGTTGTTTTTGATCTTGCAAAGGGCGGCATTGTATGCAATGGATGTAGCGCCGAACAGGGGCGGTTTCGGATGACGATATCCAGGGGATGCGCCAAGCGCCT